>JAKFCK010000099.1:0-13015 GCA_036676685.1 Chitinophagaceae bacterium
AATAATTGATCAGTTATAAAGTAAAAGGCTTCCCGGGGGAAGCCTTTTACTTTATATACTTTTTTACCTTATATACTTATCAACCTATTCAATTTCTAAACCACCACACCTAAACATTAAACCTGAAATGCATTACGTCCCCGTCTTTTACAATATATTCTTTTCCTTCGATACGCAGTCTACCGTTGTCGCGGCAGGCCGCTTCTGATCCGTAGGTTACAAAATCATCATAGGCGATCACTTCAGCTTTGATAAAACCTTTTTCAAAATCGGTGTGGATCACGCTGGCCGCCTGCGGTGCCTTCCAGCCTTTATGGATTGTCCATGCACGCACTTCCTGCACACCCGCTGTGAAGTAGGTGGAAAGGTTCAGCAATTTGTATGTGGTATGGATCAAACGGTCCAGGGCCGGCTCGGTCATTTTGTATTCTTCCATGAACATGGCTTTGTCTTCCGGGTTTTCCAGTTCCGCGATCTGCGCTTCAATGGCATTGGTCATGATGATCACTTCATTGCCTTCGTTCTTCACGGCTTCTATTAAGGCATCAGAATATTTATTCCCCGTGTGCATGCTGGCCTCGTCTACGTTGGCAACATAAAGCACAGGTTTGTCAGTTAGCAGGAAAAGGTCAGCCACCGCCGCTTTTTCGTCTTTACTTAAACCAAGGGATATAATATTTTTTCCCTTTTCCAGGTGTTCCTTGCAACGCAACATAATTTCATATTCCGCCTTCAGTTTGGCATCCCCGATCTTGGCCATTTTTTCGCTACGCTGAATTTTTTTATCAATACTCTCCAGGTCTTTCAACTGCAATTCCGTTTCTATGATCTCTTTATCACCTATGGGGTTGATCGGCCCTTCATCCCGGAGAATATTCTCATCCTCGAAACAGCGGATCACCTGTATAATAGCATCTACTTCCCTGATATTGGCGAGGAATTTATTGCCTAACCCTTCTCCCTTACTTGCGCCACGGACCAGCCCGGCGATATCCACGATCTCGATCTGTGTGGGCACCACGCGGTTTGGCTTCACTAATTCCTCCAGTTTATCCAGCCGGGGGTCCGGCACATTCACCAAACCGGTGTTGGGTTCAATGGTGCAAAAACGGTAGTTGCTCGCCTGCGCTTTAGCGCTGTTGCTTACCGCATTAAATAAAGTTGATTTTCCTACATTGGGTAATCCCACGATGCCTGCTTGTAATGCCATTTGTTTAATTTGTAGTTTTTAAGAGTCCATGGACCATAGACCATGGACCATGGACTAAGGGCATTTTTTCGGCTGCAAAGGTAAGGGTTGAACATTTCTTATAGCAGAATAATGTAACTTCCCTTTTTACCGTTAGCATTAACCCGTTAGAATCTAAAAAGAGTATGGCTTTAAGCAGGATATGGTCCGCCTTTATTATCATCGCGATAGTTGTGGCTGGCATTAAGAGCGTCGCATTTCCCGATAGCAAAACAATTTTTACAAATATGGTCACCGGCAAAGCCGGGGATACTATCCGAGTAAGGACTTTTGACAGCAGCCTGGCGGGGAGCGATCTGCTGTTGCAGCTAAATACTAATCCCGTGGTGGCAACCGGCAATCTCAAAACTACGCGGAATGCCGATGGGCGTTTGTTGGAATTTAAAACACAGTCGGCAGATGGTATCATCGAGACCTGCCAGACTGCGGTTACCCTTTGCCTGCGCCTTATCGGGTTTATGGCGTTGTTCATGGGGTTAATGAATATAGCCGAAAGGGCAGGGGGCATCCGGTTTCTTTCCCGTATCATCGGTCCATTTTTTTCCAGGATCTTCCCCGAAATACCCAAAGGCCATCCTTCCATGGGGCATATGACCATGAATTTTTCGGCCAACCTGCTTGGCCTGGATAATGCCGCAACACCATTTGGTATCAAAGCTATGGAGAGCCTTCAGGAATTAAATCCCAATAAATCTGTAGCATCCAACCCACAGATCATGTTCCTCTGCCTGCATGCTTCCGGCCTTACCCTGATCCCTGTGAGTATCATTGCTTTGAGGTCCGCTGCCAAAGCGGCCAATCCAATGGACATCTTTATCCCCTGCATGATTGCTACTTTTGTGGCCACTATAGCGGCGATGTTCATTGTGAGTTTCAAACAGAAGATCAATATTTTTCAGCCCGTGATCCTGGGTTGGATAGGAGGGATCTCGGCTATAATTGCCCTGCTTGTTGTCTACATTAAAAGTTTAGATAGCGATAGTGTGCAGGTTTTTTCCGGCAATTTAAGTAGCGGTATTATATTATTGATTTTCATAGCCATAGTGCTTGGTGGCTTATATAAAAAGATAGATGTTTTTGATGCTTTTGTAGAAGGTGCAAAAGGAGGGTTTGAAACAGCCGTCCGGATCATACCTTACCTGGTGGGAATGCTTGTTGCTATCAGTTTGCTGCGCACCAGCGGTAGTTTTGATATGCTGATCAACGGCGTAAAGTCATTCTTCGTGATGATGGGCAGTGATACACGTTTTGTGGACGGCTTGCCAACCGCGCTCATTAAACCCTTCAGTGGTGGTGGTGCCCGCGGGATGATGGTGGACACCATGAAAACCTATGGTGTGGATTCTTTTGCAGGGCGTTTAAGCTGCATCCTTCAGGGAAGCAGTGATACCACGTTTTACGTGATCGCCGTTTATTTTGGCGCAGTATCGGTCAAGAATACCCGCTACGCTGTCGGGGCTATGTTGCTGGCAGACCTCGTGGGAATTATTACATCGATATTGTTGTGTTATTTCTTTTTCGGGTAAAAAAACGCGGCGTTTCTTCCGGGGGATTATTGGTTACCTCATGGAGTTGTCGAGGTAGTTATTTAATGAATACCCCTTTATGAAACAATATTTCCTTTTCATCATCCTGCTTTTCCCGTTCATTACCTCTTACACCAATTCGTTAGCCACATGGCCAGGTCTTCCTGGCCTAATCCAAATTCTTTCATGCTTTGTCTGCATGTATGCATGTTTATTATTTGAGTATCAGCATGATCGGTCACAATAATGGGGTTGCCGTAAAAGCCATTTCCAAATGTGGTGACCGATTTGGGCGATTTGGCTGGGAAGTTCTCCATAATTGTTATCTCCATTCTCCCGGGGAAGAGGCTATTAAAGCACGTTATAAAAATCTAAGACCATTATTGTCCGGAAAAGGGGCAGGTTGTGCACTTTTTATTTGCCTGAAATAAAAATTTGACAGGGAGTGTACTTTTTTTTTGTTTGAAAAAAAAATGTAACAGGGAGTGTACTTTTTTTTTTGTTTGAAAAAAAATGTAACAGCGGGTGCAGTTTTTTTGCCTGAAAAAGAAACGTGACAAGGGTGCACTTTCGTTTTGCTGAGAAAAGATGTCAGACTGTCGTCTACATGATTCTTATCCAAATCGGCAAATAAGCCGGCCAAAATGGCCATGAAATTGTACTGTTTCGTTAGTATTGTACACTTGCTACGGGTAGGTACTTCTGGCCGGAAAGCAGCAGGCAATACGGTAACTTAACCTACCAATCTGATAGCTGGGATGGCAAAACCCATAATTTGGCAGTTCCTTTTGCAGTAGACAAAATATTGAGGGAGAAACTGTGAGAGGCTGGCTACAGAAGAGGTCGGAAAATAAATGCCAGGCATTTGTTGAATTCTTCACGTCCCGGGAGAGTGTACATATAGAAATTTATGGCTGATACAAAAAAACTTCCCGGAAGCTACCGGGAAGTTTTCTATAATCTCTTTTTTTCTTTTTATCGATTTACCGCAAAAGAAATGTAAGGCCTGGTGTTGGCGACGGTAGATCCTTTATACCCCATTGCGAAGGCGGTAAATATTCTTTGATTGGCAACAGTATTTGCACTTGTATAAGTTGCCAATGCAGTGCTGGTAGGGGAGGTGCCTGTTTCCCGGATTGTCCAGGCGAGT
Source organism: Chitinophagaceae bacterium (assembly GCA_036676685.1). Classification (GTDB taxonomy): domain Bacteria; phylum Bacteroidota; class Bacteroidia; order Chitinophagales; family Chitinophagaceae; genus Ferruginibacter. The sequence continues at coordinate 3,926 of JAKFCK010000099.1, forward strand.
GTGGCCGGAACATCCATTACAAAAACTATCCCCGGTGTATTATAGGCTATATCAGTTGCTACCCGCGTGGTGCCGTAGTAGAGGTCAATTTTAGGCACGTTAGGCATCAGGTTTACAAACCTGTATTTTACCGTATTATTCCTGGGTAGTTCTAATTCGTCAACAACGAGCAAAGACTTAGTGCGGGTAAAAGTATCCATTATATTTAGCGTGTGATTCTCACCAGCACTTAAATTTAATTGTGTTGTGTACAACACTACTGAGTCCACATTGGTTCCTTTTTTAGGAATAGCGATAGTTAACTTCTTTGCACCTGGCCTCAGCACAAGATAGTCAGGGAAATTTGAGCCAATAGTATTGTATCCTCCACCCGGAAAAGGTGTTCTCCCTACCAGTAACCCGCTCACGCGTACATCATCTATGGTCAATTGGACCGATGGATTTGACGTATATGCACTTGCATAGATCACTTTCAGTAATGCATCCCCCGAGTTTGTATGTTGAAATTCGGCCTTGTATTCATCGCTCTTTTCACAACCAGCCAACAGCAGCAACATTGAAGTTACAATAGCGTTTATAAATTTATTTTTCATATTCATTATTTTAAGCAAATTAAATTTATGGTTTAGTGATCCACATTTCTTTTACATGGTAATCATTTTGTGTTGCACCAATTCGCTGTAGTTCCAGGATGTTCCACACATATTCTGAGTTAAAACGGGGTCTCATCCTCTGCACAGGCAGTCCGCCATTATCAGGAAACAAATCGGCGGGGATAACAAAATCCCTGTAAACCTGGTTACCTGTTGCCGGGTCGGTATCAGTATAGTGAAATCGCCTCATGTCCAGCCAGGTTTCCAGAGCACCATGTACAAAAAGAGCTATATATTTTTGTAACATAATTTTCGACAAGTTTAGCCCGGCTGCTGTGGGGGGCACCACCGATGGATGCGACATATAAGCAAGTTTCTTTGCAGGGGTGATCTCTTTGCCTGTAGGAATATTTACGTTATAAGTTGTAGTTAGCATATCAAACGACTTGCTGATCCCTTCCTTATAAGCTTCATACGCCGTTGCCTTATCACCTTTTCTCCAGGCGGCCTCCGCTTTTAAAAAATAAATTTCGCTGGCTGTCAACACCGGTATTGGTGCTTCATTGCGAAAAAGATACCTGCCATCTACCACGGAAGGAGCTGTATTTACGGGACCGGCAAACTGGCTTGCACCCCAAAAGTTTTCAGGCCGCTCTGCAGCGGGGATAATCGTTTGACCAACAACAGGGCTTACGCCTACAATTGTACCTGCAGTATTACCCCTCAGCATATACCAGGCTCTCGGATCTTCGGCACCATCAAACTCAGTATTCTCTCCATTCATCAGGTTGGCGATATATGCCCCCTGCCTGATTGCCCTTGGCTCGGTAATGGAATTTAGTCCAAGGTTATTTCTTAAGGGCCCCAGATAATTATTAGTTGCGCTCAATGCACTTGCCTCAAATTTTACCATCGCATTATCTTCATTCTGCTGGATAGACAGGTTGGCATAATGTATTACAGAGTCCGGTTTATAAGATGCCTTATTACTAAAATGATTATAATACCTGGCAAGGACGCCGTAAACAAATTTTTTCCATTTGTTTACATCCCCGTTATACAAATAAGCATCACCAAGGGCAAGGTTGGACTGGCTAACCCCGTCGCCGGTTTTATTGAGATTTTCGAGGGCCTTAAAACAATAATCTCTTGCAAGGTTGTAAGCGTCCTCCTGCGTATCATACTTAAAAGTGATCTGGTTGGTATTAAAAGATTCTTTTACAATCAACTCCGCGTAATAATCTGCCACTGTCAGCCAACTCCAGGCGAAAATAGCCTGGCCGACCCCAACATAATCCCATTTTTTATCCTCAGCTGCCCACTCGATCATTTTCATATTGTTCTGACCTATATCATAATAATGCATTCGAAAAGTGCTCTGCGCCACATCAGCTGAGTTATTGGTATAACCCATACGGTCAAAGTTACTATTGGTACTAAAAAATGCAAAGTTCTGGATGTAGGCTCCTACAAACCTGGTATCGTTCATGGTTCCATGGCCGGCATAATTACCCACCATAGCAGCAATCGTCTGTGGTAGTATTTTCTCCACCTCAACTTTTGTGGAGGCGTTCGGATTGAGGTAGGCTTCATCTATTTTCTCCGTGCAGGATAAACCTGAAGCTACCACTGTGAGTGTAAGTGATAATTTGATTAATATTTTTTTCATAATTGAAGATTTGAGAGATTAAAAGTTTGCCCTGATACCAAGATTTACGCTTAACGGAGCACCCATGTTCCCGTAATCAAACCCAAAGCCGCCTACGCCCCTGGATCCTGCATTCACACCATTAGATTGTGGATCTGCTCCACGATAATTGGTGATCAGAACCGGGTCATTTAAAGTAACGAAAGCACTGAGCGATTTTACAAATTTGAGTCTTTCGGTGACTTCTTTGCTAAATTTATAATTCAGGGTAACGTCCCTTAGTCTCAACCAGTTTACGTCTTTTTCAATAAACTCTTCTTCCGGCATCGTGGTATAGTAAGCCTGGTTTTTTGAAGGAGTGATGGCAATGGTATTTTGTGTTGGGGTGCTGGTGTTTTCCATTCCGTCCATCAAAACACCTCCGATTACACGAGGCATATCACGGTCGTAGGTGCGCCAGCTGCGGCCTATTCCAGTCAGGTAATCTTCAGTGGCATTAAATATATCTCCACCCACTTTAAGATCCCAAAGAAAGTTTAAAGTAAAGTTGCCCATTCTCATGTTATTCACCCAACCCAGCGTAAAATCGGGGTTTCTATCGCCTCTAACTTTATATGTCCCGTCAATTATCGGCAGACCGGTAGTTGGGCTGATAAGTATCTGGCCTGCTGTGTTCCTTTGATATCCAAATGCGGTTATCGTAGTGGTAGATCCTCCGACAACTAATCCTCCACGTGCATTTCCATATAACCAGGTATCAGATAAATAAAACTCCGGCACATTTACCGGGAGTGTCAGCACTTCGTTCCACATTTTATTGAAATTGAAACGGGTGTTCCACCCAAATTTCTCCTTTTTTACTACATCGTAATTAATCGCTATCTCAACACCCTGGTTCTGGTTTGAACCGACATTAAGGGTATTCAGAACGAATCCGGTACCATAACTGGCGCGGAAATTTTCTACGATCAGGTTTGTGTTTTTGGTGTTGTAATAAGTGGCATCAACAGACAGGCGGTTATTAAACATCCGGAAGTCCGTGCCTAACTCATATGTTTCCTGTTCCTCAGGAGAAAGATTTGGGTTACTGTTGGTGAATCCATAATAAAATCCGCCGCCGCTTCCTGTATTGATATTAAATACCGGCTGATTGGCATATGGGGAACTGGAGCGTGCGGTATTGGCCAGGGAACCCCTTAGTTTCCAGAAGTTAAGCGTCTTTGATTTTAATCCAGGGATAAGGTCTGATACTATTAAACTCACACTTCCTGCAGGATAATCATATTTCCGGTTTTGTTTGGGAAATATCGATGACTCTTCGAAGCGGTGGGAATAGCTAAGAAAAAGAAGATCGTTCCAGCCAATTGTAGTTTCACCGAAATAAGCATTAGATCTTCTAATACTGTAGTTCGGAAGATTTTTCAGTGTGTTGTTATTCAAACGAACCCTGGTGGCCGGATTTGTCGTGCTACTGTCATTACTTTTTTGATCAGCCAGGTTAGTGCCGGTAACTGACCACTGCTGTGTTTCGTAGTCCTGCCACATGTTACCTACCATCACCCTGGCAGTAAATTTACCGAAGGCTTTTTTGGCCGTGGCAGTGATTGTGTGATTATATCCGTAATAATCACGATAGTAATTAGTGAGCTGCCCTTTCTGCGTTCTCACAAGCGCAAAAGACATGGAATCATATTTGCTGTAACCATCCTGGCTATAGGTATCGTATCCAAATCTACCTGCAAGGCTGAGCCATTTGAAAGGGTTGATGTTTACACCCATACTGGCAATGATTCGGTCCGTCTCATCTTTGCTCCTGTTTTTATATACACTATACAATGGATTGTCGAAATCTGCATTTGGGTTAGAAGAATACAGTGGTAATTTCAAACCATTGGCATCAGACCAATTTCTTATATCATTATTTGCAGGCCATGCCAACAGGGATATCAGGTATCCTGCACCACCTCTTATTGGCTTGTCATTATCACTTTTTATATAACTCACGGCAGGACTGATCTCTATATATTTACCAATTTTTGTTGTGTTGGAAAGCCTGAAGTTGTACCGGTTGAAGGTATTCTCCGGTACCGGTGATTCCTCGTTCAACATAGACCCAGAAAGCCTGAAGCTAGTGTTCTTTTTACCGTACTCAAGGGTTACATTATGTGACTGGGAAAAACCCGTTCTGAAAAAATTACCGACGTTATCATAAAGCTTATCACCGTTATATTTTGGTCCGAACGAAGTGAACTGATCTATTGGAACGCCGTTGGTACCACCGGAAAATGCGTCAAGGGTTTCCGGCATCCTGTTGAATTTCTGCATCCTGAAACTATTGTCGTAGGATACGGCGATTTTCCCGGTGGGTTTTGCCTTTTTAGTAGTAATGATCACGGCACCGCTGCTCGCCTGGCTGCCATAAAGCGCTGTTGCTTCCGGGCCTTTCAAAATAGTGATGGAGGCAATATCATTTGGATTGATATCTGCGATACGATTGGTGTAATCATTTGCTCGGTTGGCGTTTGCAGGGTCCCCGGCAAGGCCTAAAGTAGCACCGCCACCACCTTCACTCAAAGTAGAGTTGTCCGCCACAATTCCATCGATCACAAAAAGAGGTGTATTATCCAGGGAAAGAGAGTTAAACCCCCGTAATACAATCTGGGAACTAGCTCCCGCAACTCCGCTCGATGCATTCACGGTTACACCGGCAATACGTCCTTGCAAGGCATTTAGAAAGTTATCTCTTTGCGTTTCCTGGATTTCTTCGCCTTTCACTGTCTGTGTAGAAAAACCCAACTCCTTGGGGGGCCTTTTAATATCCATCGCCGTAACGACCACCTCTTCCAATTGCTGTTGAGCCAATTTTATTTGTACATTGATGTTACTTCTTTCTCCAACCCTTACTTCCTGGGTGATATGGTCTACAAAAGTGAACACAAGAGTCTGGTTGTTGTTAGCACGAATACTATAATTACCATTTTCATCCGTTTTGGTAAGGATGCGGGTGCCTTTAACCGCCACCGTAACATCTCTTAGTGCAAGGTTATTTTCCCCGGTCACCGTTCCGGTTACTGTTATTTCCTGGGCAAGCACGGGTGTTGTGTACAACACTAGCAAACCACAGAAAAATAATAGCAGAATTTTTCTCATAACAATCTGTTTTTGAATTGGTTTAATTTTTAAAATGGCTGGTTATCGAGGATATGAATATGGAATTACATAACGGTAATGCCTGCTTCCACATAGGGTTGCAGGATCGGATCCGCAGGATCAAGTTCAGTTATTAATATATCGATCTTATTGGCCGCACAAACATGAATGGGCTGCAGGCTGTTGATCTTTTCCGAAATCGATAAACAAACCACCTTCTGTGATGATTTGATCATTTCCTGTTTGAGCTGCACCACATCCCAGTCATTGTCTGTGATCCCGTTTTCCAGGTTGATCGCATTGATCCCCAAAAAACAGATATCCGCCTTAAGGCTTTTGATTCTTGAAAGGGCATCTGCACCGACCGTGATCCTCGATACTTTAGATACTTTATCGCCCAGCACGATCACTTCGATCGTGGGGTGATTCATATATTCCACAATGGCAGGTATACTACCTGAAATAAAAGTTGCTGATAAAGCAGGAGGCAGGGCGCGGGCCAGTTCTATTATGGTTGTGCCGCCCCCGGTTAACACAAACATGCCGTCTTTCACCAGTTTTGCTGCTTTCTGTGCAACTATTCTTTTATCCGTTTGTGCGTAAATACTATACTGTGGGTAGGAAGTTTTGCTAAATGACTGGGATAAGGCACCACCATGAATCTTGATTAACTTACCCGTGTCCGAAAGTTCCTGCAGGTCTCTTCTTATGGTATCTTCAGATACAGCAATTTCAGAACTCAGCGTATTCGAGAGCACTTTGTTGTGAAGATTCACCTGGTGTAATATATAGGCCTGTCGTTCCCTTTTTAGCATTCGAAAAATTTCTAAGCCAAATTAAAGTTAAATATTGCACAAAGCCGCATTTATTTTCGGGAAGTATTGCACATTTTGTGTGTAAACCTGCAAAAACCGCAGGAAAATCCGGTATAAATATTTTACAGTAGGGTCATTTACTCGATATCTTCCATTACCTGGAAGTAATTGCCAAAGGCATTTACCAGCTTATATGACCGGTAAATGGCCTGGGTAAAGCGGTTACCCATTACGATGATTGTGGCATCTTCGTCTGGCAGGCGCACAAAGGCGGCATTATTCCCGTGCCACCAGCCGTTGTGGAAGACGACTTTTTTGCCATTGGGATAAATATTCATCCGCCAGCCCAGGCCGTAGTTTTTTATGCCCGGACGTTCATTGCTGTAAGGTTGGTAGGCCGCTGCCAGCGTCTCCGGCTTGAAGAGCAAGTGGCTGCTTAAGGCACGGTCCCAGGTAAGAAGATCACGCGGGGTAGTGTAGATGTTTTTATCCCCATATAGATTGTCGAGATAGTTGTTCCTGATTTCCTGTCCCCGCCAATCGTAATTACGGGTCACCCTTGCGGAGTCCGCAGGAGTGTACACAAAACTATGGTTCATCCGGAGCGGCTCAAAAAAGGTTTGTTTAATATATTGTGGGTAGGAAAGGCCCGTTACCTTCTCTATCAATAAAGCCAGCAGCACGTAATTGGTATTGCAATAACTAAAATGCGTATTAGGCGTGGCAATATTTTCTATTTCGGCTTTACGGTTCACAAGGGTTTGCAGTATATCTTCATTTTTCAGAAATATGGAATCATTCCACTTGAGTTTCTCCATGAAATAAAGATAATTAGGCAGCCCGCTCCGGTGATTGAGCAGGGTCCGGATGGTAACCCCGGGGTAATTAAATACCGGGAAATACTTTACAAATTCATCGTCTGGTTGCAGTTTTCCCTCTTCCCATAATTTAAGCACCGCCATCGCTGTAAAAGTCTTGCTCACCGAGGCGATATGGAACACCGTTTCCGCATTCACGGAATCTGCTCCTTTTAAATTTGGATTACCATGGTATTTTTCGAAAATGATATGTCCTTTTTTGGCCACCAGCATTCCCCCATTAAAATTGGAACGACCCAGTACCGAATCAAACCAGTGTGCACAGATATTTTGCAGGCGGATCTTTTCTTTCACTTCCAGCGGGGAGGGTGGGGGTAATTCGATAAAACCCGGTTTCCCGTCCATATTCACGGTATCTGTGGCTGCAGGCGCATTACAGCCCGCTACCAGCAGTGAAAATGCCAGGAATGGTAAACGTAAAAGTCTGAAGGATGGCGATTTTTCACTGGTCGAAAAACTATTGGATAAAAACTTAAAAACCTTGATCATAAAATATTAAACCTTGAATGGAATATATTTGCGCAAAATACACCGATATTATCATGCCAGAGAAAAAAAATACAAGCTATCCAAAAGAGAAAATTAATATACTTTTTTTAGAAAATATAAGTGACCTGGCGGTTAAGCAGTTCAAGGACGCAGGCTACAGCAATGTAAGAAAGCTTACCGGGGCCATCAGTGAGGCCGAGCTGATACGGGAGATTAAAAACGTGCACATATTGGGTATCCGCAGTAAAACACAGGTTACAGCCGCGGTTTTAGAAGCCGCCACAAAACTGCAGGCTATCGGATGTTTTTGTATAGGGGTAAACCAGGTAAACCTGCAATCGGCCACCGAACATGGCGTAGCCGTATTTAATGCCCCTTACAGTAATACCAGGAGTGTGGCAGAACTGGTGATAGGTGCATCCATACTACTGGTGAGGAAGATCATTGATAAAAATAAAGCTGCCCATGAAGGTGCCTGGATGAAAGATGCTTCCGGTTCCCACGAACTGCGTGGAAAAACAATGGGCATTATCGGGTATGGTAACATAGGCAGCCAGGTAAGTGTGCTGGCTGAGGCGCTGGGGATGAAAGTGATCTTTTATGATGCAGAAACCAAACTGCCTTTAGGAAATGCAAGCGACAGCAAAAACCTCCGGGAGTTGTTACAGCAATCCGATGTGGTTACGCTGCATGTACCGGAACTTCCTTCCACGAAAAACCTGATCAATAAAAATAATCTTGCCCATTTTAAAAAAGGTTCAATCCTGCTCAATTATGCGAGGGGAGAAGTGGTAGACCTGCCGGCTTTAAGTAAGGCTATTCAAAGCGGGCAACTCGGTGGTGCTGCAATTGATGTTTACCCGGTGGAACCCGAAAAAAATGGCGACGCTTTTACTACGGTGTTGCAGGGGTTACCGAATGTGTTGCTCACCCCGCATATTGGCGGCAGCACGCAGGAAGCACAGAATAATATCGGCGTGGATGTAAGCGCCAAATTATTTAACTACCTGGAAAAAGGGATCAGTACAGGCTCACACAGTATTCCCGCGCTTGCTTTGCCACCACAGGAGGGCGCCCACCGCATCCTGCATATCCATAATAACGTACCAGGTGTACTCAGCCAGATCAACACGCTGCTGAGTAAAAACAATATCAACATTCTTGCTCAATACCTCAAAACCAATGACAGCATTGGTTATGTAGTGCTTGATGTAGATAAAAACCTGAGCAAAAATGCTATCGAATTATTACGAAGTGTTAAAGAAACGATCAAGGTGAGGATGTTGTATTAATTGTAAAGAATGTAAAACAGTATAACGGCTTATATTTTGCCGGTATCCCGTTGGGGAATACCGGCTTTTTTATTTAACCGGGTTATTTATTCTTAGTTTTCAGAAATTACTGAAAGTTTAATATCTTTGTGTTTCTTAAAAATGAGTTTATGAAATTAGTCATCATCGGTGCAGGATTTGGGGGGTTGCGCCTGGCCCGCAAACTGAATAATAAAACAGGGTTTG
>JAKFCK010000100.1:0-7690 GCA_036676685.1 Chitinophagaceae bacterium
GTCAATAAGTCAATGGGTCAATAAGTCAATGGGTCAATAAGTCAATGGGTCAATAGTCAAAGGTGAAATTCTGTTGCTTTATAGGTTGCGGAAACATTGGTTGTATAGATATTGTTATCCATTAACCTGCAGAACAGAACATGCAACCAACTACACTCCCAACAGGGTTAATTCCCCAGCTTTCAATCAGCATAAACCAACAGTGCCTAAAAGTCCATCAAAGATCCCCCTTTAGGGGGTCAGTGGGTGATCAGTCATCCAACCTCAGCACCGCTAAAAACGCCTCCTGTGGTATTTCCACATTTCCTATCTGGCGCATCCGCTTTTTACCTTCCTTTTGTTTCTCTAATAATTTACGCTTACGGCTGATATCACCACCATAACATTTTGCAGTTACGTCCTTGCGCATGGCGCTGATGTTTTCCCGGGCAATGATCTTGGCACCGATAGCGGCCTGGATAGCAATCTGGAACTGCTGGCGTGTCAATAGTTCTTTTAATTTTTCACACAATTTTTTACCAAACTCGTGGCTGCGGCTGCGGTGAATCAATGCGCTGAGGGCATCTACTTTTTCGTTGTTCAATAAAATATCCATGCGCACGATATCACTATCCCGGAAACCGATCGGGTGATAATCGAAGCTGGCGTAACCTCGTGTTTGTGATTTTAATTTATCATAAAAATCAAATACGATCTCTGTCAGGGGCATTTCGAATGTGAGCTCTACACGGCTGGGGCTAAGGTAACCCTGGTGTATTAGTATGCCTCTTTTATTGATGCAAAGGGTCATGATATTACCGATATAATCCGGTTTGGTAATGATCTGCGCTTTGATGAACGGTTCTTCTATTCTTTCCGTACGGCTGGGGTCGGGTAATGTTGCAGGATTATGTACATCTATCTTTTCACCCCTGGTAGTATGTGCTATAAAACTAACGTTCGGTACAGTAGTAATCACGGTCTGGTTAAATTCCCGCTCCAGCCTTTCCTGGATGATCTCCATGTGCAACAGCCCCAGGAATCCGCAACGGAACCCGAAACCCAATGCCTGGGATGTTTCCAGCTCAAACGTGAGAGAAGCATCATTGAGTTGTAATTTTTCCATACAATCCCTCAACTCTTCAAACTTTTCGGTTTCCACGGGGAAAATACCGGCGAAAACCATTGGCTTTACGTCTTCAAAACCATCAATGCGGCTAAGCGTTGGGTTGAGCACATTGGTGAGCGTATCTCCCACTTTTACTTCTTTTGCGTTTTTGATACCGGTGATCAGGTAACCTACATCGCCGCAATGAACCGATTTTTTTTTGTCCATTCCTAACTTCAATATGCCTACTTCATCCGCAAAATATTCCTGGTCAGTACTAAAGAATTTTACTTTATCACCCTGTTTAATGCTCCCGTTAAAAATGCGGAAATAGACAATAATTCCCCTGAAGCTATTAAAAACGCTGTCGAAGATCAGTGCCTGTAATGGTGCAACGGGGTCTCCCGTTGGTGCAGGGATCCGCTCGATGATTGCCGTTAATATTTCTTCTATACCTATCCCACTTTTGCCACTGGCCAATAAAATTTCCTCTTCCTTGCAACCCACCAGTTCAATGATCTGGTCTTTCACCTCGGGGATCATGGAACCATCCATATCGATCTTATTGATCACCGGGATAATTTCCAGGTAGTTGTCTATTGCGAGGTACAGGTTGCTGATGGTTTGGGCCTGGATACCCTGCGTGGCGTCTACCAACAGCAGCGCGCCTTCACAGGCTGCAAGGGCACGGCTCACCTCGTAACTAAAGTCTACGTGGCCCGGTGTATCTATCAGGTTTAGAATATACTCTTCCCCTTTGTAAGGGTAATTGATCTGTATGGCGTGGCTCTTAATAGTGATGCCTTTTTCTCTCTCCAAATCCATATCATCCAATACCTGCGCCTGCATTTCCCGGTCGCTGATGGTATGGGTAAATTGTAACAGCCTGTCTGCCAGGGTACTCTTGCCGTGGTCTATATGGGCGATAATGCAAAAATTGCGGATGTTCTTCATGTACTCGTTTTCGTCATTTAGGGCGCAAAAATACGGCTTTTGTGGCTGAAAAAACGGGGCCGTTTTGCAATAGAGATCAACGGGCTGTCAGTCTGTAACGGGAGAATTAATTAAAACTCAACGAAAGTTACTGTAATCCCGGTCTGTCGTGTCCACTTAACAACATTCATGATCCAGGATGAGGATTGTTTTTTCGTAGAACTCCTTCGCCCTTTCTGGTGTGCTTCCGATACATACCACGCCCAGTTTGCCGTATTCTGATAAAGCCCCCACCAGGTGGAACATTACTCCTTCCTGAGCGGCACCGTCATACATCAGTTCATGGTAAATGGAAATGTCTATCAGGTCGTCCGGCGTCAGCCCTTTGTAGTTATCATTGCTCACATTGTCTGAGGCAAAATAAAAACGCTTATGCCCCCCGGCAGTGATATACTCCCCAGTATCGGCGTTATAGGTGCCATCCGTGAGGAACTGTAACATGAGGAAAGGATGCGTTGTGCCTCCTTTGCGCAGGTTGATCTCTATCGCATAATGAACCCATGATCCATCTTCCTGCTGGATCGTGATGAAATCAATGGCAAATCTTCCGAGAGCACCCTTCCCGATAAGGGTTTGGGCGATCTTTTTTCCTTCTGCCGCCAGGGAAACATTGTAAGCCGTGTCCGCGGGAAAAATGGCGCCAAGAAATACCTGCCCGTCATCACCGCCCAATAACTGGTCATGGGTGCTTACAATCTCGATTTGTTTATTAGGATTAATAACACATTGAACAGAAGGCGACATCTTGATCGCACCTTCCAGGAAAACCTCTACGATACCTCCCATTTCTGTAAACTTCCGGAAGAAGACCTCTTGAGAAACATCAGCCGCCACTGTTTTAAATTGTTCCGGCAAACTGGTCTCAATATTTTGTTCCAGGCTATCATTTAATACCAAAGTGGGGTATGTATAAATCGCATTGCCATCCCCGCTGAATCCATCATTTAACTTCACTACAGCTTTCCTGAGTTGGGGATGTTTTTGTTTCAGTGCTGCAAGGGCCTTCACCACATCTTCTTTGGAACCAAGGTCTTCAAATCCTTCCGGTAATGAGACCCCGCTTTCACGGAATGTTTTGCGCCCCCCTGATTTAGAGCCCTCATAAAATTTATCCGGGTCAGTACCAAAGAGCGGTATGCCGAGTTGAACCGCCATTGTTTTTTCCAGCCGGGTAATATTAAAACAGGTAAGGTGTGTGGAATCCGGGTCGGTGATAAGTTGTTTGATGCGGTGGATCAACCTGGGTCTTTCAAGTATTTTTTGCGTCAAAGGTTTTACAGAAGCATCATAACAACTCAACATCGTTAACCTTTGCCTTGCGTGGTGGCCCGTGATCCCGGGTAATAAATGCAGGTAATAATCAACGATGCTATCCGCTACAGGCATACTGCTGAGATAGATGATCTTTGTCAGGGGCATTCTGAGCAACATCAGCAGGCATAGCATTCTTTCCTCGTAATGCACCGCACCTTTTATTTTTGACAAAATATCCTGGTCCAGCGAAAATGATGGGAGGATCACCACTGTTCTCGGGGCCAGTTTGTCCGGGAACACCTTTTCGAATTGCCGGCAAAAACGTTCCTGGTTCCGGCGGAATGCCGCCCTCTCCTCGTCAGACCCTGGTACCGGGAAATTATCCGGATCAGTAAAAGTTTTTCTAAAAGTATCTGCGACTGTATTCATAACAACCAAAGCTTTGCTGAAAGTTAATGATTTTTATAAGTGATATTGCGATGATTCTCCGGGATGCCGGGGATGAGCGGCTGTCGCAAAGTTTTTTGATGTTTTTTGGCTCAAAGATCCGGTTGTTTGATCCAATTCTAAATCTGATCTTAGCGTGCTCATCCTATTGAATGTATGAGTTTAAAAACGCTTCTCCCCAACGCATTACCTGCAATTGTTTAATTTTGAATTTGATTTGGCTGCTTTCGCCAGTTTCACCTTTAAGATTTACTGATTCATGCACATACTTGCCAGCCAGCCCAGCGACATCCCTGCGATTTTTAAATTATATGATGATGCCGTTGTTTTCCAAAAAACAAAATTTGATAAACACTGGCTGCCTTTTGACCGGCTGATGGTAGAAAGAGAAGTTGCCCAACAAAAACAATGGAAGATCATGGAAGGAGAAGATATAGCCTGCATTTATGCCATTGCATTTGAAGACCCTTTTATCTGGAAAGAAAAAAATATTGACCCTGCGGTATACATTCACCGGATAGTGACCCACCCTTCTTATCACGGCAGAGGTTATGTAAAAAACATCGTAGACTGGGCAAAGGTTTATGCCAGGGAAACAGGCAAACAATTCATCAGGATGGACACCTGGGGCGATAATGATAAACTCATCAGCTATTACCAGCAATGCGGGTTTGTGTACCTGGGTAACGTCACACCGGAGGCCTCGGACCAGCTACCACAACATTATAGCGCCATCTTTCTAAGTTTGTTTGAAATAAAATTATGAGATGTCATTCAGGCTTTCTGAACTTGTCTTTACGAATATTTATGTCAGCAATTTAGCCGGGACATTTGATATTAAACTTTAATACTATGGTTATCACTCCTGGTTTGTAGTTTATACTCCCGCATGTGGGCAAATTTCCTCATCAATTTCCCCTTCATCAAGTGAACCTGCCAATTTTGTTAAACTTTCTTTTTGGCTTCTTATTTGCTTTATGCGGCACAGAGTAAATAAACCTTTGAGAAAAGAAATGCTCTTTTATTTTTTAATGAAAACAAACTTTTATGAAAATTTATGCAATGGTGGCAGTGGCCGCAATTTTAATGACAAGTGCTGCAAGCGCTCAACACGTAAACATTGGTGTTAAAGCCGGGGCAAACTTTTACAACGTTAATAACGACGGTGGTGCAGAGTACGATACTAAAACCGGGTTTCACGCTGGTTTATTAGGGCATGTGCATTTAGCTCCTCAACTGGCATTACAACCTGAGGTAGTATATTCCTCTCAAGGTGCGACATGGACAAATGCCGGCGTAAAAACCAAATTAAACCTGGACTACGTTAATGTGCCGGTTTTATTCCAGTACATGTTTGATAACGGCTTCAGGCTGCAGGCAGGGCCGCAGGTTGGCTTTTTGATCAATGCAAAAAGTGAAACAGGCGATACTAAAACAGACGTTAAAGATTCTTATAACACGATCGACTTCGGTATCGGCGCTGGTGCAGGTTATGTGCATGTTCCAAGTGGCTTTGGTGTGGACCTGAGGTATAACCTTGGTCTGAGTAACATCAATGAAAATGACGCAGTGAAATCTCATAACAGGGGTTTCCAGTTAGGGGTATTTTACCTTTTCAAACACAAGAACTAAGGATAAAAAATAATAAAAAATAAGGTCAACGTTTTGTTGACCTTATTTTTTGTCCAAACATTCGCCTGTTGAATGCAACTTTCCACTCCCGCCTGAGGCCTATTTATTTTCCGCCGGAAAGTCAGCACCTTCTGTCGTTTCTGCCCAGGTGTCAAAATCTTTTTTTAATTCCTCCAGTTTTATCCTCGCACCTTTTAATGCCGCCGCCCCAAGCAAGAGGCGCAAAGGCGGTTCAGGTGTTTCCGTTATTGCGATCATAGCTTTGGCCGCCCGTGCCGGGTCACCAGGTTGGTTACCACTATATCCACGAATATCACTTGCATTTTTACCTGCTGTGGTTTCATAATCTTCAATCTTTACCGTGGTATCTTTTGCCGACCTGCCAGCCCAATCTGTTCTGAAACCGCTGGGTGCAATGATGGTTACCTTTATACCGAGTGGGGCGACTTCCTTACTCAATGATTCGGAAAATCCATCAACGGCAAACTTTGTAGCGTTGTAAAAACCGATACCCGGAAAACCCCTGAGGCCGCCTATGGAAGCAATATTTAATATATGTCCGCTGCGTTGTTTGCGCATGATTGGCAGCACAGCCTGGGTCATTTTGGCAAGGCCAAATACGTTGATCTCAAACATCCGGCGTACCTGCTCATCTTCGCTTTCTTCGATCGCCGCAAAATAACCAATACCTGCGTTGTTCACCAGCACATCTATTTGCCCGAACCTTTCCACCGTGTTCTTCACAGCCGTCGTGATGTCTGCCGTGGCAGTCACATCAAGCCTCACGGCGAGGCTTGTATCCGGGTAGTCTTCAATGATATCTTTAATATCATCCGTATTGCGCGCGGCTACAGCGGCATTATATCCCTGTGCTAATACTTCCCTGGCCAGTGCCCGGCCAAAGCCGGTGGAACAGCCTGTTATTAACCAAACTTTTTTCATAATAAAATTGTGCTGAAATTAAAGAAATAAAAAACCATCAAACACGGACTGTTCAGTCCTGTGCCTGATGGTAAAATTAGACATTAAGCGTCACCAATAAAAAAACAGTTACACGCTTGTCGCTTTAAATTAAGCCGGGATCATGTTCTCCACTTCCCTTTGCCAGAACCGGTGCTGCTTCATTGCCTCGATGAAATTATTGGCAATATTTCCTTTACTATTTTTCAATACAACTCCATCGGCTATGGCATCATATCCGTCGCTATTGATAATATTGGCGATGTAAGTATAATTTAGTAATTCTGCATCCTGGGCTGCAATAGGTTTGCAATGTTTATATGCTTCTTCTACAAAATGTAAAGCATCAGGTTCCCCGATTAGTGCCTGCACACTGTCTTCCCCCCCTGCTACATATACTGCATCAAAACAAACTGATGCAGCGATGAGAAAGGACTGATCCACTTTTATTTTCCGGCCGGAAATACCGTCAATTTCTCCAAGCTTAGGGGCAATGATCTTGCAGACTGCTCCCTGAGCCTGCAGGGACCTGATCATCGCGTTCATGCTGGTATCATCTACCCCATTGGCGGCCAGCACAGCAACCTGCCTGCTTTTAATACTGTCCTTCTTTGTATTGGCCATACTTAATGCTGCTGATTGACTTATCGGCAGTGTTACTTTTATTGGTTGGTAATTTTTTGGATTACCATCTGCCGGTATAGAGTGGTTCATTGGCATAGCCGGGCCAGCCGGAACTTTGATGCCTAAAGCATCAGCGACATTGGCTGCAAGCGTTTTGTCTACCTGTGTGAGCAGCCCTACCATTCTTTCCCTGATGGTGGGAATTTCCACTTTGCTCAATTCAAAACGAAGGGCATTGGTCAAATGGTTTTTTTCAGCTTCACTCTGGCTATTATAGAACAACGCGGCCTGGCTGAAATGATCGAAAAAACTCTGGCTTCTTCCCCTTATTTTTTTGCTGTCGATTCTTTCTTCAAAACTGGCGAATCCTCCTTCGGCCGCCTTAGCCTGGAATGGACATCCCCCGCCGATGCTGTTGGGTTGATACGACACCCTGCCGCTGTTGATCTGTTGTCGCATGTGGCCATCCCGCTGGTTATTATGGACCGTATTGACGGAACGGTTAATGGGGATCTCGTGGAAGTTTGCACTGCCAAGCCGTGACAGTTGCGTGTCCGTATAAGAGAACAACCTGCCCTGCGCGCAGCTGCAGGCAGCGCCACCAGACCGGACCCCAAAAAAATTATATGGAGACTTATCATGCAATCCGTAATCACGAAATCAGCCCGGCTCGTGTCGTGCCTGAAGATGCTG
>JAKFCK010000101.1:0-2779 GCA_036676685.1 Chitinophagaceae bacterium
GGTCATCACTGTCGTGGTAAATAAAGACCTTCACCTCATCTCCTTCTTTAAGGTTTGGCGGCACAAATCTTTTAGGCAGTAGGATGCCTTCTGCCCCGTCATCAAGGTATACACCAAAATCTACCTGCCTTAAAACTTTTAATGTATTGTATTCCCCAACCTTTACCATAATTACTTGTTTATACCTGCACAAAGATAGTCAGCTAATGCCGGGAAACAGGGAAATAGCAGCAATAACATGGCATTTGCTCCCTAAAACATGAGGAAAATTCTTGTTCTGTGGTTAGTTCAGTACCTTTACTACAAAATTAAACAACCCTAATACTTTGAAGTTTACAGAATTTGGTTTTGACGAGCGACTGATGGAAGGCATTGAAGCCTCTAATTACGAAGAAGCTACCCCGGTGCAGGAACAAGTGATCCCCATGATATTGCAGGGAAAAGACATTATTGCGAGCGCCCAGACCGGCACGGGCAAAACAGCCGCATTCCTCTTGCCACTCATCCACAGGATCCTTACAATACCTAATAATCCCCATGCGATCACTTCGCTGGTGATCGTGCCTACCCGTGAGCTTGCGATACAGATAGCGCAGCACCTGGAAGGGCTCTCCTATTTTACATCCGTCAGTTCCATCGCAGTATATGGAGGTGGAGATGGCAATGCATTCGTGCAGGAGAAAAAAGCATTGAGTATGGGAGCCGATTTTGTAGTATGCACTCCCGGAAAAATGATGAGCCACATTAAAATGGGCTATGTAAAACTGGATCACCTGCAATACCTTGTGCTGGATGAAGCAGACAGGATGCTTGATATGGGCTTTTTTGATGACATCATGTTTATCATCAAACACCTGCCCAAACACAGGCAGAACCTCTTGTTTTCCGCCACCATGCCACCTAAGATCCGTTCTTTGGCCAGGCAGATCCTGCATGACCCGGCCGAGGTAAATATCTCAATCAGCAAACCACCGGAGAAGATCGTACAACAGGCTTACCTGGTATACGAACCGCAAAAAATCCCGCTGATCGTACATCTCCTTAAAGAGAAAAAATATAAAACAGTACTTGTTTTCTGTAGCAGTAAGCTTAACGTAAAACAATTGACCCGTGACCTGAAGCGGAACGGGATCAATGCCGGGGAAATTCACAGTGACCTGGAGCAGGACAGCAGGGAAGACATCCTCATACAATATAAAAGTGGCCGCCTGCCTGTGTTGGTAGCCACTGATATCCTAAGCCGTGGAATTGATATTGACAACATCGAGCTGGTGATCAACTTTGACGTACCTCATGATGGTGAAGATTATGTGCACCGTATCGGGCGAACAGCCCGCGCAGAAGCAGAAGGAAGTGCCTACACGCTCGTGAGTGTAAAAGAACAAAGAAAGTTTCATGCAATCGAACAATTGATCGGAAAGGAAGTGTCCAAAATTTCCGTGCCCAGCAGCCTGGGTGAACAGCCCGCTTATACCCCGACATCTTCTACGGGCTTCAGACCAAAAGGCAATAAGAAATTTTACAGTAAGGGTACCAGGCACCAATAATCGGCGCGGTAGTGTTGACAAAATATCGGCCGCGGTAAATGCTAACAGACGCCGGTCTGCCATATGAACCAAAAAAGCTAAGGCGTGGTTCATTACGGCACGGTTAAGATATATTTGTACAAAAACTTATCGGCACCCTTTCGTCCATATTAGCGAATCCTGTAGAATATCTCACGGGCATCTCTGCCCAGCGGGGAGAAATGCTTCGTAAAGAGCTGAACATTCATAGCTTTAAAGATCTTTTGGAGCATTACCCCCTTCGACATATCGACAAAACCCGTGTAGATAAGATCAGTTCCCTGCGGCCTGGCGATGAATATGCATACGTAGCAGGAACACTGATCAGCCTGAATCTTGTGGGGCAGGGTCGTGGACAAAGACTTGTAGGTAAACTGAAGGACAGCACCGGGATCCTCGAATTGGTCTGGTTCCAGGGCATCAACTGGGTGCAGAAATCTTTGATGGAAGGCCACCATTACCTGGTCTTTGGGCGGTTGGGATTTTTCCTTGGTGCACCACAAATCTCCCACCCGGATGTAGAGCCATTTACACCCCAAAAAGCAACAGGGAAAGAATTCCTTGAACCGATCTATCCTTCCACGGAAAAACTCAAGACCAGGGGACTTAACGGAGCGACGATTGGAAAGTTCACTTATGAACTTTTGCAAAAACTTTCCGTTAAAGACCTTCCCGAGAATTTACCCGAAAAAATTATCAGCGATTATAAGCTCATGAGCAGGTATGAGGCAAACAGGCAGATCCACTTTCCTTCCTCACTCAAAAATTACGAACTGGCACTCAGGCGGCTGAAATTTGAAGAATTATTTTTTGCACAGCTCCGCATTAACCTCATAAAGTTACAAAGGCACCGCTTTAGCAAAGGCTGGATATTTGATAAGGTTGGAGATCTGTTTAATGATTTTTACAGCCATCACCTGCCGTTTAATCTCACCAATGCCCAAAAGCGGGTATTAAAGGAAATCCGGAAAGACTTTGGTTCCGGCAAGCAGATGAACCGCCTCCTGCAGGGGGATGTAGGCAGCGGCAAAACCATGGTAGCCCTCTTGAGTATGCTGATTGCGGCAGACAACAACTTTCAAAGTGTATTAATGGCGCCAACCGAGATCCTTGCCCAGCAACATTATAACGGCCTCCTGGAATATGTGAAAGACTTGCCGGTGAAGATCGAGCTGCTGACAGGCTCCACACCCGCAAAAAAAAGAAAGATCATC
>JAKFCK010000102.1:0-10829 GCA_036676685.1 Chitinophagaceae bacterium
CGTGTTCGTTCTTGCGTGCATCCAGTTTGCGGTTCTCCTCTGCGAGGTGGCTGCGAAGCCCCTCCATCATATTCTGCGTTTGCAGGATCTGCTCCTTGGTAAACTCGTGCTGGTCCTGCAACTGCTGCAGGTCTCTTTTTTTATCTTCTAATGCTGACTCTTTTTCTTTTTTCTCCGCTTCCAGCTGCACCAGTTGTGCCTGGCGCTGCGATTTTTCTTCCTGTATCTGTGCAATTGTGCGCTGCAGGTTCTGGATAGAGGTATCGGCAACGGCTACTTTTTTTTCTGCATCAAACTGGTTACGCTGGATCGCCTGGTTATCCCTGCGCAAAACATCGATGGTACTGCGCTTATCATCAAATACCCGGCGTTTGTCTTCCACGGCATCTTTGAGGTCCTGTAATTTTTCTTCCAGTTCCTCCAGCCTTACCAATTCATCCTGTATCTGGGCGCCGGTAAATTCAATGCTCTCCTCGAGCCCTTTCACCTGGCCGCTGGATTTTTGCAGGAACTCATCCAGCCCTGCTTTTCTCTCCTTCAGGTGGAGGAGCCGCTGGCTGCCAAGATTTTTTTCATTCTCCTTATTCCGCACCTTATCCAGCATTTCATTATAGGCGTGCTGCATTTGTTGCAGGGCTTTTTCTTTTTCTACAAAAGCCAGTTTTTCCATTTCAAGCGCCGCTTCTTCCGTGGCGATGCTTGTTTCCAGTTCGATACGCCTGTCTACCTCCTGCTGTTGCTGCTGGTTCAGGTCCTTGTAAGTAATGTTAAACCCTTCAAGAGCGGCTTTGGCCAGCTCTATACTTACTTCCTTGTAATCTTTCTTGATCTCGAAATATTTCTCCGCTTTCCTGGCCTGGCTTTCCAGGCTTTTCAACTGGTTGTTGATCTCAAATAATAGATCCTCAATACGGGCCAGGTCCTGTTCCGTAGCATCCAGTTTAAGTTTGGCTTCTTTTTTCCTTGTTTTGTAAATGGTGATACCTGCAGCCTGCTCCAGCATCTTGCGGCGGCTGTTCTCTTTATCCTTGATGATATCATCCACCATACCCAATTCTATAATGGCATAACTGTCGGTGCTCACACCGGTATCCATGAAAAGGTTGTGGATGTCTTTGAGGCGGCAGGCCACGTCGTTCAGCCGGTACTCACTCTCCCCGCTTTTATAATATTTGCGTGTAACCGTTACCGTGTTAAACTCGGTGGGCAACAGGTTTTTTGTATTCTCAAAGGTGAGGCTTACCTCGGCCAGTCCACTTGCACTCCGGCTTTTGCTGCCATTAAACACGAGGCTCTCCAGGTTCTCACTGCGCAGGTTGCTGATCTTATGTTCACCGATCACCCAGCGGATGCTATCGATAATATTGCTTTTGCCGCAGCCGTTGGGCCCGATCACCCCGGTGATGCCTTCATCAAAATTGAGTACGGTCTTATCAGCAAAACTCTTGAATCCTTTAATTTCTAAACTCTTTAAACGCACGTTTTCTATTTTTTAAGTAACACGGCAAACCTACAGGAAAATGCATTGATTCTGGCTACTGTTAAGAAAAAGTAGATAAGCAGCTCCCGGTACCAAAATCAGCGGTATAAACCGGCCGTCCAGGTGATTTTGTACGGGGGTAAATATAATAGAATGCCGGGGAAATGCGCTGTAACCCGCGCCGGTAAAGCGCCAAATTATACACAGCTTTTACACAGTAATTTTACGCCGGGGGCATGGGCAGGTTTAGATCTATGGGGGAAACCGCTGATATCAGTTTTTAGTTTAATTTAACCGGGCAAAGTCTTTGCACTAACTTTCCCCACTAAAACAATTGTATGGAAACAGGCATAAAAGAAAAATGGGTGATAGATCCCACACATAGTGAAATATCTTTTAAGATCCGGCACCTCATGATCACGAATGTAAAAGGCAGTTTCAAAGATTTTAATGCGACCATCTACAGTACCGGTGATGATTTTACCAGCGCTGAGATCGAATGTTGGATAGAAGCGGCATCGGTGGACACGGGTAATGCGGAGCGTGATGCCCACGTAAAGGGCCCGGAATTTTTTGACGCTGCCACTTTCCCCCAGATCTTTTTTGAAGCGACCGGGTATGAGAACGTGGACAATGACGGCAGTTATGAACTTTTCGGGGACCTCACCATAAAAGGTGTGGCTAAACAAATAAAACTTGATGTAGAGTTTGGCGGCGTGGTAAAGGATCCCTGGGGAAATGAAAAAGCAGGGTTTACGATCAACGGCAAAGTGAACCGCAAAGACTGGGGCCTGAACTGGAATACCGCATTGGAAACCGGCGGTGTGCTTATCAGCGACGAGATAAAGATCAGTTGTGATATACAGTTGATGAGAGCGGAGTGAGTGGTCCATGGTTCATGGTCCATAGTTCATAGTTCATAGTTCATAGCCTTTCGCAATCAATGAAGGATTTCCATATCTTCGAAATGCTGTCTGCCAGGAAATTTGGACTATGGGGTGATAGTTCATAGTTCATAGTTCATAGTTCATGGTAGGTCGCAAGGGCTGAAGGATTTACACTTCGGGGAAGTCCTTGAATAGTCCATGGTCCATAGCCGGTCGTTATGACTGAAGGATTTTGCCTTTCGGGGAAGTCCCATCAGGCAATATTGATTAATACTCCCTAAAATTTGAAAAATAACTTTCCAAACGAACGATCCATGAACCATGAACCATGAACGTTCTCAAACACTACAAATGTCAAAAATCCTCATACTTTCCTCTAGCGTGCGCACGGGCAAAAAGAGCAACCGTGTCGCTTTGTACTTTCTCAACTATTTAAAAGAAAAAAATACCGGTGAAGTGGAGCTGCTGGATTTGGAAGATTATCATTTCCCGATATTCAATGAGCGGCTGCGGTTTTTGAAAGAACCACCGCAGGGACTTTTAGAATTTGCTGAAAAGATCAGATCAGCGGATGGTATTGTGTTGGTAACGCCGGAATACAATGGCGGTTATCCTGCAAGCCTGAAAAATGCGATTGATGTTTTGTACGACGAATGGAAGAGAAAACCCATTGCTATTACGACGGTATCCAACGGGCCATTTGCAGGGATGAACGTGATCACTTCGATACAGTACTCCCTCTGGAAGATCGGTGCCTGCACGGTGCCTGCGCTTTTTCCCGTGCCAACGATTGAAAAAACATTTGATGAGAACGGGGTGCCTGCCGATAAAGAAGCGACGGATAAACGTGCAACTAAATTTATAGATGAACTCAGCTGGTGGATGGAAGCTACAAAAAGAATGCGCTAAGTTCATGCAGGCCATGGTCGATAATCCATGGTCCATGGCCTTTCGCAACAATTGAAGGCTTTCAAAACCTCAGACCGTTTGTAAAACAGGTAAAACCCCGACTATGTTCAGACCGGCTAATGAATGTAACATCACCTGACAAACAAACGGCTATGAACCATCAACCATGAACCATGAACAATGAAACCATCAACCATCAACAATGAACCTGGTACCCCACCTGTTAAAGAATTTACAATAAGAATAAAATACAGCATCTTTCGTAGTAAGCCATTATTTTTGGCGCTGAAACATATATTCATGAAACATTTACTATTTTTTGCGCTGCTGACCAGCTCAACTGCCATCCAGGCACAGACACCGGTGCTGAAGCAGGCGATCATTTACACGACCACAACAGTGGTAGCCCCCGAAGAAGAAGATGTAACCAGTATCCAAACCCAGGGAGGCCCCCCGGGAGCCATGATGTTCCGGAACTTCGGCGACGGTGAAACAAAATCTGTGACATACGTTAAAGATGATCTGGTGAAAACAGTAGTAAAAACAGATATGGGGCGTAGCACCATTATCCGGAACAACGGAACAAAAATGACCACTACCCTGCTGGAAATGATGGGTAACCGCACCGGCTTTTATGCCAGTGATGAAGAGCAGGCCCAGATGAGAAAACGAATGGATAGTATGATGCAGGCAAGGCCGAGGGATTCGGGTACCACTGTAAGAAGGCCACAGGAGCCCGCCCCGGTAGAGATCAGCTATACCGAAGAAACCAAAAAGATAGCAGGGTACAATTGCAAAAAAGCTTACGTTATAACCACCCGGTTATTGGGTTTAAAGGATACTTCGGTGGTGTGGTACACGCCGGACCTGAAAATTGATAACCTGACCTCAACCGGTGGAAGCGGCATGGCCTCGGTGCTGGGCAGCAATACTGCCAGCCCATTGAGTGGCCTGTCAAAAATTGATGGTTTCGTGATGCAATATGAAACCAAAATGCGCCGCGGCCGCGTAATGACAGTACAGGTTACTAAGGTGGAAACTAATAAAGAAATTGCCGCAAAAGAATTCGACGTACCCAAAGACTTCGACCTTAAACCGATGAAAGAAATGCAGAATATGATGCAGGGAGGCGGCCAGGGGAATTTCCAGATAAGGAGGGGGAATTAGTCCATGGACCATGGACCATAGACCATGGACCATAGCCGGACTTATTGAATTGAAATCTTACATTCAGGAAGAATATTATGAAGCGTCACAGGTATGTGGCGCTTTTTTTTGAGCCTGATATAGGAATATTGACCACGACTATTTCCAACGCATGAAAGGATTTTAAGTGTGACCTATGCCCCATTAACGGAATAAAAAAGCTCCACATATTTGCGGCATCTGTTTTAAAGAGATCAACCGCCTTGCGACGGGCTTCGGTCTTTGGACCATGAACTAATTTCCCCCGTGCGACATGCTATGTACTATCAACTATGAACCATGAACCCTTATAGCTATGAACCATGAACCCCTAAAAAGCGCCTGGTTTAAAAAGAAATCAACCCCCCGTGCGACATACTATGAACTATCAGCTATGAACCATGAACCCTTAAAAGCGCCTGGTTTAAAAAGAAATCAACCCCCGTGCGACATACTATGAACTATCAACTATGAACCATGAACCCAAAAAAAGCGCCACAAATAAAATGTGGCGCTTTTTTTTAATGTGCGAAAGGCTATGGTCCATTGACCATTGACCATGGACTATAAAGTGCTTCGTTTCTTATCCATCTCCGCTGCTTTCTTCGGATCTTTTTTATAATTATACACTTCACTCATGTTAGATAACAACTCCTGGTAAGTGGCTTTTTGCACGGGTTTCAGCGTAGGCTGGGCGTCAAAATAAGTAACAACCGCCTGGGCGTAGGATAAAAATTCATCCATTTTTTTATTTGTTTCGGCCAGCAACGCTGCTTTTTTCTTTACATCTTCCGGCTTTGTGCCTTTGGTGAGATTGGCTGCGATGCTCAGGTCAGAGCTTAAGTTATACATGTGTTTGGTCATGAGCACCGTAGCATCGATACCCTTATCATTAGCTATAGCTGATTTCAGCACCGAAGTCAACTTCTCGCGGGCAGCATCAATGTTTGCAGGTTTTGCATCTTTAGCATATAAGTTATTGAACAGGTCTATGGAGTAATTATACGGTAACACAAAACTGGCAGGATTTTTTGCAATATATTCTTCGTACTTGGCAAACAAGGCTTCCTTATCACCGGTTTTACGTACCGTCTCCATTTCAAGATCTGTCCAGAATTCATTTTGCGGATAGAATTTTTTACCTTTTTCCAGGATGGCTGCCAGGTTCACCGAATCCTGTTTTTTAGCATAATGGTCAGCGAGGAATTCGTATACTTCCTGGAAATTTTTCTCAGATACGTTAGCATCCGTGAGCATCCTGTAATATTTGATCGACATTTCCTCGTTTTTGTCCATCGATGCGGATATCGCGGTATTCAGTACCAAAGAGGTATCCAGGGCATTTAATTTTATTTCCGTGAAGGCGTAATTTTTACCCATCATAAAATCCTTTACTTCCAATGCTTTCGTAAAGGCATTAAAGGCACTTTTAAAATCTTTCTCATTGTAAAATTTAGCGCCAAGATCATAAAGGCCCAGGTAAAGGTCAAGGTAAGAACGGTGTTGTTCTACGGTGAGGCGGATCTCTTTTTTATCCAGCTCCTGGTATTTTTTAAAAGCGTCAAATGCGGCCAGCTTTAAATTATAGGCATCGGCGGCGGGGGTAGTAGCCTCATAAGACAACGAGTTATAGATCCTCCCTTTGAAGTACCAGCCATCAGCTTTTGCGGCGTTTTTGGGGTCAGCCAGGTGCTTATCAATTGCAGTTTTGGCCTCGGTAAATTTTTTGTCGCCCATCAGTTTATTGATGTCGTCAAGGTTCTGTGCCATAGCGGCTAAGCTGCAGAAACACAGCATCAATACAATCGAGATCTTAGTCATGTTCGAGTTTTAATTTTAGAAGAGATAAAGATATTTCATTCCCTGTAAACCAGCGATGAATTTGCTGCTTATTTTCATAAACTATGCCATCGTTTCTTAAATTCGCGGATATGCCCCGGAGTGGGTCTTTCTTCGTATTTTTAGCATTATTTTTAACAGTTTGATCAGCCAGGAAACCATACAAAAAATACAAAGTCACGTAGACATCCTTGATATTGTAGGATCTTACGTGAAACTAAAAAAAAGGGGAGCAAATTACCTGGGACTTTGCCCGTTTCACAACGAAAAATCTCCCTCCTTCACCGTCTCCCCCACAAAAGAAATATATAAATGTTTCGGCTGTGGCAAAAGCGGCAACAGTATCAGTTTCCTGATGGACCTGGAGAAATACAGTTACGTGGAGGCCCTCCGCTGGCTGGCCAACAAATACAATGTTGAGATAGAAGAAACTGCCACGAGCCCTGAGTTCAAGATCCAGCAGCAGACATCAGACAGTCTATTCATCATCAACAATTTTGCCCGTGATTATTTCAGCAATGCCCTTTTCAATACCGACGAAGGCCAGGATATTGCGCTCAGCTACCTCAAACAAAGAGGTTTCCGGGAAGATATTCTCAGGAAATTCCAGGTAGGCTACAACCCCGAAGCGAGGGATGGGTTTGCACAGGCAGCCACCGGTGCACAATACAATCCGGAACTACTGGTGAAAACGGGCCTGGTGGTGCAGCGGGATGACAGGCTGCAGGACAATTACCGGGGACGTATCATTTTCCCGATCCATAATCCCAGCGGAAAAGTGTTGGGATTCGGCGCCCGGATCATTAAGAAAAATGATAAGGCGCCTAAATATATCAATACCCCCGAGAACGAGATCTACGTAAAAAGTAAGATCCTGTACGGCGCCTATTTCGCCAGGATGGCTATTGACAAGGCAGACGAATGCCTTTTGGTGGAAGGTTATACCGACGTGGTTAGCCTGCACCAGGCGGGAATAGAAAACGTGGTAGCCAGTGGTGGAACTTCCCTTACTGTTGATCAGCTGAGGCTCATCAAAAAATATTGTAACAACCTTACCATAATTTATGATGGCGATAGCGCCGGTATCAAAGCTGCCCTTCGCGGACTTGATCTTGCCCTGGAAGAAAGGCTAAACGTGAAACTCGTACTGATCCCGGACAATGAGGATCCTGACAGTTATGTGAACAAGGTTGGCGCTACGGGTTTTAAGGATTTCATCAAAAACAACAGCAAGGATTTTATCCTGTTCCAGCTGGATATCGCGTTGAAAGATGCCGGCTCAGATAGCAGTAAAAAATCTGCCGTGGTAAACCAGGTTGCCGAAACTATCTCCAGGATAAACCGCGCAGAAGATTTTACCCGCAGGCAGGATTACATCAAGCAGGTTTCGGAATTACTGAGAATTGATGAAGGAGGTTTCAACACCCTGGTGAATAAGATCCTTCGGGACAAAATTGCGAAAGAAGAGAACAAGAGTAACAGTTATGTTACGAACGATGTTCCGGAGCCGGTAAACCAGGAGGAGCATCTTACCAGCGAACTGCTTTTGAACGTGGACGAGCAGAACGAACGGGCAATGATCAGGAGCTTACTGGAATTCGGCAACAATGCCTGGACAGAAGACGTGACCGTTGCTGAACATTTGTTTACGGAGATAGAAGAGCATGAACTGGATACCATGATAGAAACAAAGGGCCTGCTGGATATCCTTGCCCTGTACAAAACATGGTACCAACAAGGCCTTAAGCCTACGGACAAAAATTTTCTCTACCATGAAAACCGGGAGATCTCGGACCTCGTGATCGGCCTTATGGAAACAGGCACCGAGATCAGCCCCAATTGGAAAGAGCGGTACGAAGGACATATACCCACGCGGGAAGAATTGTTCCGGGAGGAAGTCTTTTCCGCCCTCAATTACCTTAAGCTGAGGAAGATCAAAAAAATGATGCTGGAAAACCAACAGGAACTGCTGCATGCCTTATCAGATGATGACCAGATGCTTTTCCTGCGCACACACCAGGAACTTAAGCTGTTGGAAATGGAACTGACCAGGCAACTGGGCACAGTGATCTACAAGTAACTTAGTCGTTTCTTTTGCGTATTATCCCATAAATAAAAAGGGCAGGATCAATTCTCCAATACAGCAACAGCTCTTTTTGCTTTGCCTGGAATTTTTACCTCAAGACAGGCTTTCTTAAACTTCATGGCAGACCATACGTTGTCTAATACGACCTGGCACTCAGGTTCAAAACCATGGCATGCGATCATATCCCAGTTTTCGTCCCTGCAAAGGTCGCTGGCGATCTTGGAAGCCGGCCTTGGGTAAGCTACCCAGAACTTGCCTTGCTGCTGCATGGCAGGCGCCACATCGGCAACGATGTCTGTAAGTTGTTTTTTGCTCAACGCAAATACCAATGCAAAGTCAATTTTACGGCTCCTGAGAAGAGGGGTAACACTTTTGCAAAAAGTAAGTTTGGAGAATTGTCTTTCGATAGAGGAAGGAATGCCTTGGATTAATAAATTTTTCTCGTCAGATAGTTGTAGTTTTTCGAACATAGTTTCTAATGCCATATTACCACTTTAACGTTTAAAAATTTTGAAGAAAAACTAGTGTAATGATCAAATAATGCTCTAAAAGCATGATTGATTTTTTACAGATAGCTGAAACAGGGTGCAAAGTTACGAAAATTTAGTGAGAAACAGCAGGATTACCAAAAGAAAACTCTGCCCGGGGGCAGAGTTCAGCTATATTCAACGATTTATAAATTACCTTTTCACCGGTTTGTAATACCTAAGTGCCTCCGGCATGTATTTTTTTAACTGGGCTATACGGTTTTCATCAGTCGGGTGAGAAGACAACATCTGCGGGGGTTTGTTACCGTCACTTGCCGCCGCCATTCTTTCCCAGAAAGGAATCGCTTCCCTGGGATTATATCCTGCCATGGCAGTAAATATTAATCCAAACCGGTCTGCTTCATATTCCTGCTTACGTGAATTTGGTAAAATGGCACCTACCGCAACACCGGGTCCGTAGATATTATTAAAGAGTGCATTGGCCTGGGGCCTGTTTTGTGTAAATATATTACCGGCAACCTGTAAACCCTGTGCAATAGCACCCTGGCTCATCCGCTCATTACCATGCTGCGCAATAGCGTGGGTGATCTCATGGGCCAATACTACCGCTAATGCAGCTTCATTTTGTGTAACGGGCAAAAGTCCTGTATACACCACTACTTTACCACCTGGCATACACCAGGCATTTACTGCGGGGTTGTTCACCAGGTTAAATTCCCATTTATACCCGCTTAAGTCTACAGTATTGGCTTGTTTACTATAATATGATGTAATTGCATTGGCAATACGGCCACCCACCCGCCGAACCATCTCTGCATCACGGCTGTTGGAAGCACTGACGACTTTATTCTGGCTTAAAAAACTTTGGTATTGGTTGACTGCTTCCGCCTGTAAAGTAGCTTCAGGGAATAACTGCAGCTGGCGCCTGCCGGTGACTGCATTCGTGGTACAGGATATTGCGAAAGGCACAACGAGGGATAAAATAAATAGTCTTTTCATTGTTTCAAGTATTAATTAAGCATACTTAAACAATCGCTATACCAAAAACTGATAAAGAAAATAAAAGGGAGTTATTCCTCACCGCGTCGGCGGGCCTTTCGCCTGTCCCTGTGTTTAAGGATCGGGATGCGGCTTTCTACTCCGCGGAGCAAACGGCCGATATTTTTCTGGTGCGTAAAAATAACAAGAAGAGCCACCAGCAAAGTAAACACCCGGTACAACACTTCGTTTTCGTTCCAGATCCACAACACACATACGGGCAACATGAGGGCAGCAAGAATAGAACTTAATGATACATAACGGGTAAGGTACAGTACAAAAATAAAAACACCTACGCAACTAAGCGCTACCACCGGCTGAAGCGCAAGCACAAGGCCGAACAAAGTTGCCACACCTTTGCCACCTTTAAAGTTGGCCCAGATGGGAAATATATGCCCGATCACCGCGGCCATCCCCAGGCCAATAATAAAATTGGTACGTTCCAGTTCGTTGGTTTGATAAAAAGGGAGAAACTCGTATAAAGAAGAAGCAATAACACCTTTTAAAATGTCGATGATCATTACGATGGTACCATACCTGGATCCCAGGACCCTGAAAGTGTTGGTGGCACCCATATTACCGCTACCGTATTGGCGGATATCAATATTGAAAACACGCTTGCTGATGATCAAAGCCGTGGGAAAGGAACCAATTAAATAAGCACATGCTATTAGCAGCAATTCTTTCATCTTCTTTAGTTGAGTTGGAAAACAAAAATAAGGGAAATAAGCCAGCCACCCTTGTTAATTTGGGCCTGATTACCTGCACTTCAAAGAGTTTTTATCAACATAGCCATCCAATTATTTTTATATATAATTTTTATTATACGGAAGTTTTGTGCCGATAAAATACCCGCCATTTTCTGTTCATCCTCTACAAGAAAACCGCTGATAAGTACAGTGGTATGAGCATAGCAG
>JAKFCK010000103.1:0-2010 GCA_036676685.1 Chitinophagaceae bacterium
GTATTGGAAAATGAAATGACCGAATCAAGGTTAATTGCCGAATATCAGCAAAAAATAGCCGATTATTTGAAAGAAGGTAAAAGTGTCATTCTGCATACATCCAAAGGTCCGGAAGATCCGAGAATGCAGGAAACCAAAACTTTTTTTGAACAAAAAGGCTGGGACGAACAGATGATCCGTTCCCAAACCGCCAAACGATTCGGGAAGATCTTGGGGCAATCGGCCAGAGGTGCTTTAGCGCAAGTACCTGTGAAAAGACTGGTGATTGCCGGAGGGGACACCTCGAGTTATGTCGCCAGGGAATTGGGAATTAAAGCCGTTGAAATGATTGCCCCCGTTTTTACGGGAGCCCCCATGTGTCGTGCCTTTGCCCCGGATTCCCCTGTAAACAGGATAGAAGTCAATTTAAAAGGCGGACAGGTAGGGGATGAAACCTATTTTGGTGCGTTGCAAAAAGGAAGGATTACAATTTAATTAAAATAAAATCTCAAATTATAAAAAAATAAAAAATGAAAAAGAAATTAGCATTTATACACACCTCGGCGACTTTAGTGCCCGTATTTCAAGAATTGGTAGACCAGCATCTTGCGGATAAAGACCTTACTGTTTTTAACATTGTAGATGACAGTTTGATCAAAAACACCATCGAACGTGGTGCCCTGACCCAGAATACTTCCAAAAGGGTCGTGGATTACGTGAGATCTGCCGTGTCAGCCGGAGCCGATTATATTATGGTAACCTGCTCCTCTATAGGGCCGGCGGTAGAAACGGCGGCAGCCTTAACCAAAATACCGGTGTTGCGTGTAGACCAGCCTATGGCGGATATGGCGGTTGCGTTGGGAACAAAAATTGGGGTTGTGGCCACTTTGTCCACTACCTTGGAACCAACCAGCGATTTGGTTCGCCGAAGAGCTATTGTAGCAGGAAAAAAAATTGAATTGACGGCTCAATTGTGTGAAGGTGCTTTTGAGGCCTTAATGGGGGGGAAACCGGAAGTGCACGATGCCATGGTGGCTGCGGCGTTGAAAGAATTAGCGCAAAAAGTAGATGTCATTGTGTTGGCGCAAGCCTCTATGGCCAGGGTGGTAGGACAATTGGCTGAGGAAGATAAAAAAGTGCCGATTTTGGCCAGCCCGGGAATAGCCGTAGAATATTTAGCCAAGAATTTATAACCGATGGTACAACTTCAAAAATATACCTTATGGATGGGGGGCGTTAGCTCCATTTTGTTGCTGTTGGCTTTGCTGACGGGCTGGGGAAATGCAACCGCGCCTTTAGCGGTGGTTACGGCAGTGACCGTCGCTATTGGGATTGGTTCGGTGGCTTCTTTAAAAAGTTACCAGTATACCGCCTGGATTATTGTGGCCATCGTCTGCGGAATGATTTACCCATCTGCTTTTTTACAATGGGGTGATTTTGACCTTAGAAACAAATGGCTGATTCTTATTGTGGTTCAGCTGGTGATGTTTGGTATGGGAACCCAAATGAGTATCAAAGATTTTTATGGAATCAAAACGATGGGAAAAGGCGTTTTGGTGGGCAACCTTTGCCATTATACCATTATGCCGGGTGTGGGCTATCTGTTGACCCGAATTTTTAATTTTGAACCGGAAATTGCCGCAGGAATTATTCTCATCGGGTCTTGCTCCAGCGGATTGGCCTCTAATGTGATGGTGTTTATTGCAAGAGGAAATCTTACGCTTTCGGTGACGCTAACCGCTGTTTCGACACTGATGGCTCCTATCATGACCCCTTTGATGATGAAACTGCTGGCAGGGACTTATGTGCAAATTAACTTCTTGGATATGTGCCTGGAAATCATAAAAATGGTGATTGTCCCTATTGGGGCGGCCTTATTGTGTGATTCGTATAAGGACGCTTCCGTTGTTTTACGCAAACGCTTCAATATCATTTTTTTCATCGCTATCGGATGGTTGGTCATGATGATTTTAGGGGTTTGGCAAGTGCTAAACGCTCAACTTCCTGCTGAAGCAATGCTGATTGTGGAAT
>JAKFCK010000104.1:0-10905 GCA_036676685.1 Chitinophagaceae bacterium
CGATTTCGGTTTTATGGGATCAAAGGATTTATGCACACCCCACCTGGATAAACTGGCTGCCCAATCCATCCGTTTAACGGATGCGCATGTAACTGCGTCTGTGTGCAGTCCTTCCAGGGCCGGGTTATTGACCGGTAAATATCAGCAAAGGTTTGGGTACGAATGTAACGAAGGTGACGGATACCCGGGCATGGACACAACCCAGGCCATTATCCCCAAGCTCCTGCAAGAACAGGGTTATACCACTGCAGCTTTTGGCAAATGGCATCTTGGTTATGAACCCGGTCAACACCCCTTGCAAAAAGGCTTTCAATATTTTTATGGTTTTTTGAGTGGTGGCAGAAGTTATTTTTACCAACCCGCCAGGGATGACCGTAAGGGGGTGAGAACAGCGTTGTTGGAAGACCGGCAGCCCGTAAAATTTGAAGGGTATCTTACGGATGTTCTTGCGGATAAGGCGGTTGGCTACATCCGGCAAAACAGGCAACGTCCATTTTTTATGTATTGGGCGCCCAATGCAGTTCACACACCGATGGAAGCAGCCCGGGCAGATATGGAAAAATTTTCCGGGCATCCCAGGCAAAAATTAGCGGCGATGACCTTTGCCCTTGACCGGGCAGTCGGGAAAATAATTGACGAACTGAAGCAACAGGGTTTGTTTGAGAATACGCTGCTTTTCTTTTTAAGTGATAATGGCGGGGCCCATAATAACCAGTCCGTTAATTTTCCTTTGAAAGGGTTCAAGGGAAATAAATACGAAGCAGGGCACAGGGTTCCTTTTTTAGTAAGCTGGCCTAAACAATTTGCCGGCGGAAGAGACTTCGCCGGGCTTTCTTCTTCATTGGATATCTTTCCAACGGCCCTTGAAGCAGCCGGGGTTCGATTATCTTCTTCGGATGGCCTGGATGGAGTCAGCCTGCTTTCGTTTTTAGCGGGAAAGAAAAAGGGGGATCCCCACAAACAATTGGTTTGGCGCAAAGATGCGGAAGCGGCTATTCGTGTGGACCAGTATAAGATGATAAGGGTGCGGGAATTAGGCGAACGACTATATGACCTTAACCAGGATCCGGGCGAAACCAAAGATTTACGCGTTCAACAACCGGGGATCTTCTCCAGCATGCAACAACAACTGGTGGCCTGGGAGAAGGATAAAATGGCCCCGATATGGACCGAAGGAGCGGAATGGGACACCATTACATTGATGATCCACGACGATTTGATGTTTAACCGAAAAGTGCGGGTACATAACCCGGAAGAGTTGGTACGATTCCGTTCAACAAAATAGGTATTTACAATGTTATAAATAGAACAACCGTATGTTTACTAACCCGGAAAATCAGAAAATTGATAAAAAAAATCGGCAACTAAACCTGAAGCTGGCCCTTATCTATTTTTTGTTGATCCTCTTATTCATTACGTTGATAATAATCTTGTAAACTTCACTTTGCAAGCCGTTAAAATATTTCCTGCTGAAAGGGAAATACGCTAAATTGTAGAAACTGCCTGGGTGAATAAATATTGAAAAACCTTGTTTTCCTGTAAAAAAAGATATGCCTTCCTGCTGCTGCTGATTGGGATAACTTCTGCCGGTTACACCCAGCAAGCCAGCTCCTTTATCAGTATCTCCGATGAATTGGTGAATAACGAGGTGACTTCCATCATCCAGGATAAAAACGGGTTTATCTGGTTTGGTACAAGGGGAGGTTTGCAACGGTTTGATGGCTACGAGATGAAAAGGCTCAAAAATGATTTCGGTAAAGGCAACAACCTGTTAAGCCAGTCTATTGAAGTGCTGCAGAATGGTAAACAGCATACGATGTGGATCGGTACAAAGTCCGGGGGGCTGAGTGGATATGACCTTAAAACCGGCAGCATCACGAATTATACAAATAACAATCCCAACACAACGGGTTTTAATTCCGACTATATTCTTTCGATATTAGATACCGACAGTGAGAAATTGTTAATAGGTACCTGGAAGGGTTTTCAATACCTGGATAAGAAAACCGGTGAGTTTACTTTTGTGAACAGCACCTGGAAAACATTTGACATCCAACCCGATGGCAAGGCCGGTTACTGGCTGGCGACAAGCAGTGGACTAAAACATTTAAATCCAAACCTGGTTAATGATCGCTCTTTTGATTTTGGCATACCGGGCATCAACATTACGTCCATTGTTATGGACAAAACACGTAATTGTTTGTGGTTAGGCACCTGGGACCAGGGATTGCTTCAATTCAACCTGTCAACAAAAGAGGTGAAGAACTACAGGCATCAAAAAGATAATGCTACATCCCTGAGTTCCAATAATACTTACCGGATATTACTGGATACAAAAGGTACGCTTTGGATCGGTACCTGGGGAGGAGGGTTGAACAGGTTCGACGAAAAAACCAAATCGTTTGATCAAATCCATTTAAATGTTCCCGGGCTCTACACAAACGATAACCAGATCATCTTAACAATGCTGGAAGATCCTTCCGGTTTGTTATGGATAGGCACAGACGGCACAGGTGTTTTTAAATATGATCTTAACCAGAAGAAGTTTGCCAATATCGGGTATGGCAACAAAACAAATTTTTTGTCGGGAAGTACGCATGTGTTATCCGTATATGCAGATCCATTCAATAAGCTCTGGCTGGGCACAAAAGGTGGTGGCATTCGGTATTCCAGCAATTGGGAAACTTTCACAAGGGTAAATATTGACGACGGGGAAAAGAAAAATTCCCCGGCGTTGCCTTACGAGAGCCGTTCCTTTCTGCAGGCGGGTGATCACCTGTGGGTGGGCACAAATAAAGGGTTGATCCGCATTTTTAATAAGGGAAACAAGGTGGGCCGCCATGAGATATTTGTACCCCGGGCCAATGATCCCACATCTATCAGCGGAAAAAAAATCAATACGATCGCCCAGGATGCTGCAGGTAAAATCTGGATCGGAACCCAGGAAAGTGGCCTCAGTTATATTTCCGGTTATGACAAAAATAATCAACCTGTTTTTAAAAATTATTTGCCTGCATACGGCCTGGAAGGCGCGTTGCAGAATGAAAGGGTCAGTTGTTTATTGGTTGATTCTAAAAACCGGTTATGGGTGGGCACCTACAAAGGCCTGCATCTTTACCAGCCATCAACAAACCAGTTCCAGGTTTTTTTCCAGGCAGATGATCCTGGCAACTCGATCACGAACAACACCATCCTGTGTTTGGCAGAAGATAAATTTGGAAACGTCTGGGCAGGCACGCAATACGGGCTAAACAGGATTTCCGGTATCCGTGGAAGTAAATTAAACGTGAAGGGTTATACAACCAATGAAGGTCTTCCCAGTGATTATATCCATGCTGTTATCCCTGATAAAGCAGGGAATATTTGGGCCAGCACCAATAAGGGCATCATCAAATTTAACCAGGCGAATAACTCATTTTCCGTTTTTGATAAAAGGGACGGTGTGCAGTCAGTTGTTTTTTCTGAGAATGCATCTTTTAAGGATTTAAACGGCCGCTTCTTTTTTGGAGGACTGGAGGGGTTAACCTACTTTGTTCCGGACAGTATCACGATCAACCAATTCTATCCCCCGATCTATTTTACCAACCTAACCATTAATAACCTTCCCTACGAATTTGGCAAGGGCGAAAAAGACAGTTCCATCCTGGACAGGCCATTTTATGAAACCCAAAGTATAACACTCGATTATAAAGAAAACATTTTTTCTATTGAATTTGCAGCACTGGATTATCATGCGCCGGACAAAAATGAATACATGTATAAGCTGGAAGGGTTTAATGCAGATTGGGTGTATGCCGGAAATAACCGCCTGGTGTCCTTTACCAATCTGAAGCCGGGCACATATTATTTAAAAGTAAAAGCCACCAACAGCGATAAAGTCTGGATCCCCGTACCACGCCAATTAAAGATCAATGTGCTGCCACCACCCTGGCGAACCTGGTGGGCATACAGCATATATGTAGCCTTGTTCACCTTCCTGCTTTGGCTCACGCGTTACCTTGGTTTGCGCCAGGTTGCTTTAAAAAATCAATTAACGCTTACCAAACTTGCGAGGCAACAGGAACAGGGACTGGCAGATTATAAAGAGCGGTTGTTTACCAATATTTCCCATGAATTCCGCACGCCGTTAACGCTCATCCTTGGGCCACTGGATGATTTGCTGCTTAGAAAGCAGATCGACAGCCCTGTTGAAAAAAGCCTGCGGCTCATTCAAAAACAATCGAAACGAATGTTGCGAATGGTAAACCAGTTGTTGGATTTTCAAAAAGCAGAAGCCGGTAGTTTAAAGCTTACACTTCAGCCGGGCGAAATTGTTTCTTTCTGCCATGATGTATTTATTTTGTTCATGGATGAAGCAAATCGCAGGGATATTAAGTATACATTCCAGGCAGGTGAAAAATATGCTTCGTTTACATTTGATCATAATAAATTAGAGATCATCGTATTCAACATCTTATCGAATGCTTTTAAATTTACGCCCAATGGAGGATGTATAACCTTAAAGGTGAACAAATTGGCAAACCAGTCCTGTGAAATAATTGTACAGGATACCGGCAGGGGTATACCTAAAAACGAGATAGAACGGATATTTGACCGCTTCTACCGGGGAAAAGAAACGGATGCCACCACTATTTCCGGCACAGGTATCGGGCTTTCCTTCGTGAAAGAACTCACAGCATTACATGGGGGAACTATCCATGCAGAAAGTGATGGTGTAAAAGGCAGCCTGTTTAGGGTATGCTTACCGAAGGCAGCCATTAAACATGCCCCTATGAATATCCCGGGCGAATTATTGCAACTTAACAATGCAGAAACCGAAACAACTTTAAACCCAGAAACTATGTCAGAAGAAAATGACCAAATTTATGCAGGGCAGGATTTGCCTATAATCCTGGTGGTAGAGGATGAGTCCGACATGCTGCAATACATCTACGAGATATTGGCGCCATCTTTTAAAGTCGTGACTGCAACAAATGGCAAAGAGGGTGTGGAAAAGGCATTTGAAACCATCCCGGATCTTATCGTAAGTGATGTAATGATGCCGGAGATGGATGGTATAGAACTTTGCCGGAAATTAAAATCCGACAAAGCCACTTCCCATATACCCATTATCCTTCTCACCGCACTGTCTGATATGAACCACCATGTGCAGGGCATCAGGGAAGGAGCCGATGTATATCTACCCAAACCGTTTAATTCCCAGTTATTGCTGGTGCACGTGCACAACCTGATCCATTCCCGGAACACTTTAAAAGAATTATATGCTAAAAAAGTTTTCCTCGGCTCGGGTAGTTTCGAGATCAAAACCTTTGAAGAAGAGTTTTTATTTAAGCTCATGCAATTGGTAGAAGATAACATTTCAAACAGCAATTTTAATAACGATGAACTGGCCAATCTCATGTTTATGAGCCGTTCTACTTTTTACCGGAAACTAAAAGCTGTTACCGGCATGTCCGGCAACGAATTTATAAGGACCGCAAGGCTAAACTATGCTTCTAAATTATTGAAAAGCGGCAATTTTGCCGTGACAGAAGCCGCATTTGAATCAGGCTTTAATGATATCAAATATTTCAGGAAACGTTTCCAGGACCAGTTCGGCGTTAGCCCGTCGGAATACAAAAAGTAATAAAAAATAGTTCCTGTTAATCAACGATGCGAGATGTTATTCGTGGATTGATACAGCAGCCCCCTTCTTTTGAAAAGAACGGGTTCGGCCGTTGCTTTAATTTAGCTGCTGTAGTAAACCGCCGGATTGAGTTGATCCTTTTATTTTTTGCTTCCATTACAAAGCCGGTTTACACAAATCAACAAAGTTTTTGAGAAAATTTCGCACAGATGAAACCAGGTTCGAATCATTTTAATTTAAGCGGTTTATATTTTGTGATCCTGCTTAATTTGATGGCCGCTTTTTGTAATGCACAAAACACAAACAGGGAGTGGGAAAAGCCGGGGCTGGTAGAACAAAATAAGGAGGCTCCTCATGTTCCGTTTATGCTTTATGATCAAAAGGAGAAAGTACCGGCCGACAATTTTGAAGCTTCTCCCTTTTATCAGTCATTGAATGGCCAGTGGAACTTTATATTTTCTGCAGATTATCAACAAAGACCGCCTGACTTTTTTACTCCCGGGCTGAACGATTCCAAATGGAACAAGCTCCCCGTTCCTTCCAATTGGGAGTTGCAGGGATATGGTTTACCCATTTATACCAATATTATTTATCCCTTTCCAAAAAATCCTCCATTCGTAGGTGATGATAATCCTGTAGGTACGTATCGCAAACATTTTACTGTTCCGGAAAACTGGGATGGAAAACAAGTGATGCTTCATTTTGGCTCCATCAGCGGTTGTGCATTTGTATACGTGAACGGCAAAAAAGTGGGCATTAGCAAAGCTGCAAAAACCGCGGCCGAGTTTAACATCACGCCTTATATAACCAGGGGAAATAATTTACTGGCAGTGCAGGTTTTTCGCTGGCACGATGGGAGTTATCTTGAAGACCAGGATTTCTGGAGACTTACAGGCATTGAAAGAGATGTATTTCTTTACTCTTTGCCTAAATTATCTGTATGGGATTTTTTTGTAAAAGCCGACCTCGATAATCACTACACGAATGGAATACTTACAGCAGATATCGATTTGAGAAGATTTTCGGGTGCTGCAGGCACAGCTGCATCTGTAACGGCCGATGTAATCAATCCAGCAGGTAAAACGGTATTCAGTCAGCAAAAGCAGGTAAAAATTTCATCTGATATTAACACTGTCAACTTTAGCGGCACAATACCTAAAGTGGCCCAATGGAGTGCCGAACATCCTAACCTTTATGATTTTATCATCACCTTAAAGGATGAAAGCGGAAACATACTCGGCCTTACAGGCTCAAAGATCGGTTTCCGTAAAATAGAAATTAAGAATGCCCAATTCATGATAAATGGGATGCCCATTCTTTTCAAAGGGACGAACCGGCACGAACATGACGATGTGGAAGGGCATGTCGTTAGTCGGGAATCAATGATTAAAGATATTAAGCTGATGAAACAGTTTAATATTAATGCTGTGCGTACAAGCCATTATCCCAATGATGCATTATGGTATAA
Source organism: Chitinophagaceae bacterium (assembly GCA_036676685.1). GTDB lineage: Bacteria > Bacteroidota > Bacteroidia > Chitinophagales > Chitinophagaceae > Ferruginibacter. The sequence goes on from JAKFCK010000104.1 coordinate 7,095, forward strand.
GTTATGCGATCAATACGGACTGTATCTGGTAGACGAAGCAAATATAGAAAGTCACGGTATGGGAGTAGAAAAGCCGGGCTTAGACAGAAGCAAACATGTTGCGTACCTTCCAGAATGGGTTCCAGCCCACATGGACCGCATTCACAGAATCGTGGAAACAGATAAAAATCATCCTTCGGTAGTAATCTGGTCTATGGGGAATGAGTGCGCTAACGGTCCCGTGTTTTACGAAGCCTACAAATGGATAAAAAGCCGCGACAACACCCGGTTTATTATGTTTGAGCAGGCGAAAGAAAATTCAAATACAGACATTGTCGCCCCGATGTACCCCGACATTGAGTATATGGAAGAATATGCTGCTGCTAAAAAAGAACGCCCTTTTATTATGTGCGAATACTCGCATGCAATGGGCAATAGCAGCGGAAACTTTCAAAAGTATTGGGATATCATTATGAGCAGCAAGCACATGCAGGGTGGCTTCATTTGGGATTGGGTTGACCAGGGACTGAAGGCCTCGACACCTGATGGCAGAACCTATTGGGCATATGGAGGAGATTTGGGAGGATATCATCTTTACAACGATGAAAACTTTTGCGCTAACGGGCTGGTTTCGGCTGATCGCACTCCGCATCCGGGCTTATTTGAAGTTAAAAAGGTGTATCAAAATATCCTTTTTAAGCAGAAGGATTTAACAAAGGCGGTAATTACGATCCATAACCTGTTCGACTTTACAGACCTTTCGGAGTATAGTTTCAAATGGGAGCTATATCGCAATGGAGAAAAAATCAAGGAAGCGCCCTTTAATGTGAATCTTGCTCCTCATCAGCAGAAAGATGTGCAAATAAAAATACCCTCAACAAAGAAGGAGGGCGAATATTATTTAAATGTTTTTGCCTACACCAAAAAGACCGGAGAACTGCTTCCAGAGGGACATGAAATCGCCCGTGAACAGTTTAAGCTGTCGGGAGACTATTTTGCTTCAAAAACAGCCACAACTGGTGGGCTGAAAGTATCTAGAGAAGCTGATATCATACGGTTTAAAGCGGGTGAAATTGAGGGAATGTTTGATACCAAACTGGCAAAGTTTAATACATTGTCCTCTAAAGGCACGCAAGCTATACGGCAATTCCCTGAACCATATTTTTGGCGAGCGCCTACCGATAATGACTTCGGAAACCAGATGCAAATAAAATCCAATGTATGGCGTGCTGCACATATCGATCGCATCATAAAAAATGTAATAATTGGCGAACAAAATGCAAGTGGTCTGCCAATAAAAGTTGAGTATGAACTTCCGACTATTGCTGTTCCTTATACGGTCGATTACCTTATAAAAAATGATGGCTCAATTCAAGTAAGAGCTTCAATTGATATGTTTAACCGGAACCTGCCCGAACTTCCGCGGTTCGGAATGCGCATGGAATTACAAAAAGAATTTGATCAGTTATCTTTTTATGGACGAGGGCCATGGGAGAATTACAGCGACAGAAATACTTCCTCTTTTATTGGCATTTACAAGGACCTGGTTAAAAATCAATATGTTCCTTACATACGTCCGCAAGAAAATGGCTATAAAACTGACGTCCGATGGCTTCGGCTCACCAATGCGCAGGGAAAAGGTATTGAGATTGAAGGCGTGCAGCCAATTTGCTTCAGTGCACTAAATAATCCTGCAGAAGATTTCGATCCGGGATTCACTAAAAAACAGCAGCACCCTACTGACGTTAAAGTACGTGATGAAGTATACCTGAATATAGATTTAAAGCAGCGGGGAGTGGGCGGTGATAACAGCTGGGGGAAACTGCCACATGACCCTTACAGGTTGCTGGAAAAAAAGTACTCGTATAGCTATATTCTGAAATTGGTAGATTAAGGCTTCCTTGATCTACCAATCTATAAATCTTAAATTCATGATTACCCGTCCTAGGGGCGGCGATAAGCGTACAAAAATTATTGAACTGGTATAGCTTCTTTACCTTCGAGGAAGAAACCTCAATCACTCAATAGGTATTATAAACCAAAACTTACTCCCCTTTGTCAATTCACTTTCGACGCCGATTTTTCCTCCATGTCTGGAAATTATTTCAGAGCAGATGTATAAACCCAAACCCAGCCCCGAAGATTGCAAACCCGATGACTCTACCCTATAATACCGGTCAAACAAATGAGGGATTTTTTCCGGGTCAATTCCTATTCCAAAATCGCGAACAGATATTTTTATTTCATTTTGGAGTTTTTCGATATTCAGTTCGATACGTTTTGACTGAGGCGCATATTTAACGGCATTATTCACCAGATTAGCAATAACCTGTTCAATTTGCCGGCTGTCGGCAAATACCATTAAATTTTCATCTCCTTTTAAAACCAATTCATAAGAACCTTCCAGTCTTATATATTCACAGCAATTATTTATTAAATCTGCCGGATTAAACCATGATTTATTTAAGGCTAACTGGCCCTGTTGAATCTTGGCAACATTCATTAAGTCCTCCATTAGATGGAGTAGTTTATTCAGGCTTTTAGTGGCCTTGTTAGCCAGTGTAAGCAAAAGATTCGTATTAGTGCCTGCCTTGATAAATCTTTCCAGCAACTGTAAAGATGCATTGAGCGAGGTCAAAGGTGTTTTCAACTCATGGCTTGCGATACTGATAAACTCGTCTTTCCTCTGCTGCACCTGCGATTCCTCTGTCACGTCCTGCAAAATGCCACTAAAACGTTCCGGATTCCCCTCTGCATCAAATATGGCCTTGCCTTTTGCTTTTACAATCCGTTCAACCTTATTAACAGGATTTATTATACCGTAAACTACATCAAAATTGCCGTCAGAACCGTGACTTAAAGCTTTCTGAATTGCGCCCTTTACTTTTTGAAGATCTTCTTTCCTTACAGCTCCGAGTACTTTCTCTAAATCCATTTCCTCTTCAGCTCTCAAGCCAATAAACGACTTCATACGATCATTCCCGACAAACTTATTGGTTACAGGATCTAAATCCCATGTGCCCAGCTCGGCAGATTCGATAATAAATGCTAACTCATTCTTGGCGCTTTCTACCTCGCTGTATGATTTTACTTTTTCAGTAGTTTCATTACAAATCACTAGAATACCCGCTGGCTTTCCCGACTCATCAATTACTTTACTGTAACCAAACGTCCAGTAAACATCTTCCAGCCTATTGTTTCGGTAAATCGGAATCAGTTGATCCTCGCTCCAGGTAGACTCTCCTCCGGCCATCACCTGATCAATTAATGGTTTTATTACAGGCCATATTTCCGGCCAGCATTCTTCTCCCTGCTGGCCCAATGCCTGCGGATGCTTGCCAAACTCTCCCAAACTTGGTCTATAGGCATCGTTATAAAATTGAATAAGCTTCGGGCCCCACCATAAAAACATCGGAAACTTCGAATTCAGAATAATACTAAGCGTGGTTAATAAGCTTTGCGACCAGGTGTCTGGTGTGCCAATAATAGTATTCGACCAGTCGAAAGACCGGATAAGCATCCCCATTTCGCCCCCGCCTTCCAGGTACTGCGAGTAAGATTTCGAACCTTCGTTGAAAATCATAAAAAAAATTAAAGGTTATGAACTAATCACCGAACAATGAAAAGAAAGGCCTATGGGTATTTCTTAAACACGAACACATAAATAATTTCCAAATGATCGATTTGTTTTAGTTTATAAAAAGAGATGAAGTCGAGCCCGCCGAAATAAAAAGCCATGTAGACAAATCACACCGAAGATCATAGCGATTCCTTCTATGAGTACTCGCAAACGAGACTGGAAGATCATTTAAACTTACAAACCTTCATAAAC
>JAKFCK010000105.1:0-10907 GCA_036676685.1 Chitinophagaceae bacterium
TCAGTTCTTCCAGCTTGGGGATATACTCTTCCACCCGTACAAATTCCACGTACCTGTTTTTGATCTTCCGTGCCCGGTACCAGACGTACATCACCGAGAACAACGCGCCGCCTATCATTAAAGTGATATAACCTCCATGAGTAAATTTATCCATGAGGGCCACCAAATAGGCTATTTCAACAGTGAGGTAAAATGTAAGGAATATATAAATGAATACGGGTTTTACGCGGTGCAGCACAAGGTAGTTTGCAAATAATATGCTGGTCATTGTCATGGTGGTGATGATGGCTAAACCATATGCCGCTTCCATCCTGCTGGACTCCCGGAAATAAAATACTACACCTACACACCCGAGAAACAACAACAAATTTATGCCCGGCACAAACAACTGTCCTTTGGCCTCGCTGGGAAATTTGATCCGCATTTTTGGCCACAGGTTCAGCCGGATGGCCTCACTGATCAGGGTAAACGAACCGGATACCATTGCCTGGCTTGCGATGATGGCAGCGGCTGTAGCGATCACTACTCCCGGTACAATAAACCATTGCGGCATCAGGTCGTAAAATGCATTGATCCCTAAGGAGTCCCTGGTGGCCTTGTCCATCATCTGCCCGGTATGGTGACTCAGTAAACTGGCCCCCTGGCCAAAATAATTCAACAACAGGCAGGCTTTCACAAACACCCAGGATACGCGGATATTGCCGCGCCCGCAGTGGCCCAGATCACTGTACAAAGCCTCGGCACCCGTGGTACAAAGGAACACGGCTCCCAGTAGCCAGAACCCCTCTTCATAGTTAAACAAAAAATGAATTCCGTAATATGGGTTTAACGCACTGAATATTGTTATGTCGTCTGACAGGTGTATGATGCCGAGAACAGCCAGCATGCCAAACCAAATACCCATAAAAGGGCCGAAAAGTTTGCCGATGGAAGAAGTGCCAAATTGCTGGGCAAAAAAGAACATCGTGATAATGCCGAGTACGATATATACGATCGTATCCTTTCCAAGGTCGGCGAAGCGCGGCAGCTCTCTTAACCCTTCAATGGCCGAAGTGATGGAGATTGGTGGCGTAATGATACCATCTGCCAGCAAGGCTGCACCGCCAATCATCGCGGGAATCACAAGCCATTTTTTTCTACGGCGTACCAAAGCGAATAATGAAAATATCCCCCCCTCTCCTTTATTGTCTGCCTGCAGTACAAGGATCACGTATTTGAGGGTGGTCTGAAGCGTAAGCGTCCAGATGATGAGTGATAGTGTTCCGAGGATAAGTTCCCGCGAGATAACCCTGTCGTTGATAATTGAGTTGAAAACATATAAAGGGGAAGTTCCGATATCTCCGTAAATGATTCCGAGGGCAATTAGTAAACCAGCTGCTGAAACCTTGTTGAGTTGTTTTGACACTAAAAAAAAGTTTTCTGTAATAGCCCGGCAGCGGCCGCCGTGCTGCACAAATGTAGATTGAAATCAAATAAAAAAAAGAAAAGATTTTAACGGCACTGCCGCGAACTCAAGCATTATGACGCGGTGCTTGTTGCTTTTAAAAGATCATAACCCGCATACACCGGTTTCTTTTGATCCGGGTAAAACATCTACAAAAGAGGAATTTTAAATGTTGAGCCAGACCTTACCCCCATCAGAGAACTGTAATTAAGGGGATAAGTTTTGAGAAGATGTTCTAAACGTTATTTAAGAAAAACAAATAATTTCACCTCAAGGTTGATGAAGCTGAACGTAGTTTCCACAAGTGTCATCGAAGATAACCTGTGTCCCCCACTCATTTTTTTCCGGCTCTTTTGTAAAAACTATTCCTTTTTCCAGCAACCGCTTGTATTCCTTATAGACATCCTCCACACCAAATACAATGACGGGTATCCCGGAAGCGTACAAGCCTTCACGGTAGGTTTTTGCCAGCGGGTTATCACTTGGCTCCAACATTAATGCCGTGCCGCCAGGCTCGTGTGCAGAAACAACAATAGCGAGATTGTGTTCGGGCATAAAAGTATGTTCTTTAAAACCCAGGACCTTTGTATAAAATTCAAAAGCCAACAAAGGGTCGATTACGTGAATGCCCGCCATTGCTATTTTCATCATTTGGTTATTTAATTTGACAATTTCATGAACCTGTTGCTGGATAAATAAGGTCAGTAACTTTTGAAAGCAGTTCCTTCATCTCAAAAGGCTTCGAAATAAACCCGCTGGCGCCAGCATCCAGGCAGGACTGTTGGGCATCGGGCAACGCAGAGATCATTAGCACAGGCAGTTTCTCAAATTTCATACTTCTCCGGATACCGGCGCATACATCGGTGCCATTTATTCCTGCGATAAGCATATCTAAAATCACCAGGTTAAACAACTTACTGCAAAGTATATTTTCGGTCTCCTCGGCCCTGTTTAACAGAGTTACGGAATAACCTTTAAACTCCAACATCATTTTGAGCATATTGCCTATATCGGGATCGTCATCTACAATGAGGATATCAGAACCATTTTGCATGTAGTTTCAATTTTTTTTTTGGATATTCCTGTAAGTTAACGATGCCGGGGGTTCCTGCAGCAGTATGTTTGCCTACCGGCTACTTATTTGAGCTTTTTTTAAAATATTTTTCTTTGAACGGCAAGCCAACAACAGGTCATTTATTGGGCGCCGGTTTGCCCTGCCCCTACCCTATGCAGTACTAATTCTGAAACATCGTAAATATGGATCATCATATCTTCCACCACCCCGGCATTATTTTTAATGGGCTGAATGATAAAATTAAAAAAAGCTTTTTTCAAGAGGCTGTCTGAGGTTTGATAAGCTCCTTCAAACTCCATTTCCGTGTGCGGTTTGCCGGTATTCCAGGCTGACTTAAAGATCTTTTCCATTTTATCCGGGGCAAAATCGGGAAAAATCTCCCTGAAAGGTTTCCCGATCAACTGCTCGTCGGTGCGCCCGAATAAATGCTTAAACATTTCATTAGCCATCGTAAACACCGCATCCGGGCCACTGAACACGGCAAGGGCCGCCGGGCTCTGCATCAAAAGGCTGTAAAATTTTTTACGGCTTTCTTTCTCCGCTTCAAATAACCTGCTATCCGTAATGTCGTGAATGCTTAAGAGAATTAACTTTTCACTGTTTGTTTTCCGTGTGATCTCTTTTGCATTGAGCAGCATCGTTCGCTGCCCGATCGCAGGGAAAAATAGGTTGACTTCGTAATCCCGCAAACTTGTCTTCTGTGGCAGTATTTTTTCTAACAAAGCCCTTAATTCAGGTATGTCCCAATGTTTATTGCCCAGTTCATATACCAGTTTACCCTCTGTTTCCGCTTCGTTTACCTGGAAGGTTTTATAAAACGCCCTGTTGGCCGATTTTATGCGAAATTTTTTATTGAGTACCAATAGTGGAGTATTCACGGTGGCTATTATGCTATCTGCATATTCTCTCGCCTCACTCACTTCCTCGTAAGAACTGATCAATTCTTTATTGATCGTGATCAATTCTTCATTGGCACTCTGCAGTTCTTCTTTGCCAGTCTCCAACTCTTCATTCAGGCTCTGGAGTTCTTCACTTCCGCTGACCAGTTCTTCATTGGCACTCTGCAATTCTTCGTTGGCTGCTTCCTGCTCTTCAGTAATAGTCCTCATATCTTCCCGGGCATGCGCCAGCTCTTTTTCCAGTTGCTCGATCCGTTGTTGTTTTTCATCCGGGGTTGTCTTAGCTGTGCGCTTTTTTGTTTCCGCATCAGGAGAGCGCAAAGTTTTTTTACCAGATCCTGCTTCTCCATCTTCATGAAATAAAACCAGGTAATGAGGTTCAGCCATATCCTTAAGCGGAATTACTTCAATGCTGACACTTCTTCGCACACCATCATGTTCCATCGGGATATCATAGCGGGTATTCGGTTCATTTTCTTTAATCACTTTGTGCAAAAGATTCCGAAGATCGAATACCAGTTCATCCTTTGCCATCTTCAACAAATTGAGACTCGGCTTACCTGTAGATGGCTCAAGAAAAGCTCCCGTTTTGCCCCGGAAATGAACAATGTCCATCGCTTCATTGATCACCACTCCAGGCGTGGTGTACTTGCTCAGCAGCACATCATCTGCTGCTTTTTTATAATCGGTAAGAATAGGCGGGGTTTTCGGGGAGCGGGGATGAATACTGAAATTTTCTTCCCTCTGCCGGCTCATGATAGGTACATACCTGCCGGCAATATCGTTCCTCGTAAACAGCTTATCATATTTCCCATCCCTGGCCGGGCTTTGTGTAAAATAGTCGGACACACTACTGGTTGTTTCAGATTTACCCAGTAGCAAATATCCTTTTGGATTTAACGCATAGTGAAAAGTAGTCAGCGCTTTTTTCTGCAGGTATGGTTCCATGTAAATAAGCACATTCCTGCAACTGATCAGGTCCATTTTTCCAAATGGCGGATCCTTTAAAAAATTGTGCACGGCAAAAACACACATATCCCGCAGCGCTTTATTTACCTGGTAACTTCCATCTGTTTTAGTAAAATACTCAAGAAGGTGCTGGTGACTTAATCCATCAATTTCCGTTTTTGAGTAAATACCTGCACGGGCTTTTGCAATGGCAGGCTCACTGATATCAGTCGCGAATATCTGTACTTTTTCAGGCCGTTGTCCCAGGATATCCCTTAGGCAAATAGCTATGGAATATACTTCTTCACCGGTACTACACCCAGCCACCCAAACACGGATGGGTTCACCCGGTTCTTTTTTCTTTAATATCTGCGGAAAAACATGGTCAGCTAAATTCTCAAATGTTTTAGGATCCCGGAAAAAGCCCGTTACAGGTATGAGAAGATCCTGGTACAAAACATCCTGTTCTGATTTGTTCTCCCTCAGGTATTTTAGGTAGGCTTCCAGGTTTTCATTTTTACTCAGGGCCATTCTCCTGAGCATACGCCGGTGGATTGTGTTTTGTTTGTAGTGTGTAAAGTCAGTTCCCTTTCGCACCCTTAGCAGGGAGAGTATCTGCTTGAAAATATCTTCATCCGGCTGTGCAGCCGCCTCGGCATGCACACTTTCCTTGTTCGTTAGCGCTATCAGATCCACTATTTTTTGCGGAATTTTTTCAGGGGGAAGGATAAAATCCACCACCCCGGCATCTATTGCACTTTGCGGCATTCCTGCGTAGGCTGCTGATGCAGGGTCCTGCGAAAAAGTAATTCCGCCGTAGTCTTTAATAGCTTTTAAACCGTGGGTGCCATCACTTGCTGTGCCGGAAAGCACCACGCCGATTGCCAGGCTTTGATGCACCTGTGCAAGGGAAGTAAAAAAAAGATCAATCGGCAGGTTGATATTCAACCTGTCGCCCTCCGCGCGTTGGGAAAGTTCCAATACATTATCATTGGCAATCAACATCTGGTTCTCCGGGTTGATATAAATATGATTGGGTTGTAACCCGATCTTATCCCGTATCTCTACCACCGGAAGCGCGGTCACCTTTTGTAAAATTTCCGGCAGCATACTTTCATGTGTGGGGCTTAGGTGCTGAACCAGTACATAAGCCATGCCTGAATCCGGGGGAATAGCAGACAGTAATCGTTTAAAAGCATCCAATCCGCCTGCGGAAGCCCCGATACCAACTATAGGAACGGGACTGGTAGATCGCACTAACTCCTTATCTATTTTCATTTTATTTTTCCTCGTATCCACCTGAATTGTTTAGATCCTGATATATATAAATTTTCCTGTTTGGTCAGTCAGCCTGTGTTTGTAGGGAGTATGTTCACATCCAGGCGTCAAAAACCGGGCAAGCTTTGCCTTTTTTAGCATTTTGTCGTTTACTAAAATCATGCATCTTTGGCACATTTCCAAATCCGGTATTGAACGGGAGGCGGGAAAGGAAAAAGATCACGAAAGGAAACCGGTATGTAGAGGTTGGAGATTCTGCCGGGCGCATAGAGGGGCGTAACGACGGGACAGTGCAAAATACTATACCGCATATTTAATGCATACATTCCCAACGAAATAGGGAGATTAAACGGCTATGGATTGAACAGTGGCCTGTTTTCCATTGATTAGCTGCTGCACTTTGGAAAGCAGGTCCTGCATCTCGAAGGGTTTGGACAGGAACTCGTTTGCACCGGCCTGCAGGCAACTCTGCCTCGCATCCGGCAGGGCAGATATCATCATCACCGGTAACACGGCCTTAGATTCTTCCTTTCTTATCGCGGCGCATACATCTGTGCCATTGTCTCCGGCAATAAGCATATCCAAAATAACCAGGTCTATATGCTGATCGCGCAGCACATCATGTGTCCTGTCGGCGCGGTTCAGCAGGGTAACATCGTACCCCTTAAACTCAAGCATCATTTTCAGCATTATCCCGATATCCGGGTCATCATCTACTACTAGTATATTCGCCATTGTAATTATTTTAAGGTCTACTGATTAAATATTCTGTGGGTGGGTAACGTGGGAAGGAAAAAAGTAAAAGTGGATCCCTTGTCTTTTTCGCTTTCCACGGTGATATATCCATCGTGTCTTTGTATGATCTGGTTAGCAATGAACAGGCCGATACCAAAGCCGGAATAGCTTAACTCGCTCTGGCCGATCACGCGGTAAAAACGTTCAAATACTTTAGCCTGGTCTTTTTTGTCGATGCCTATGCCCTCGTCAGTCACGCTTACGGCCACAAGGTCCCCCGCGGCTGGATAAATGTGTACCATTATTTTGTAATTGACCGGGGAATATTTGATCGCATTATTCAACAGGTTGATCAGCACCTGCCCAATCCTGTCCTGGTCCCCGTCTATGCCACAAACCATGTCTTCTATAATTTCGATATCATGTGTCTGGCTCGTGTGCAATACATCCTGGACCGTTTCTTTCACAAGTTCATTCAGGCTAAACGATTTTTTCTGTAACTCTAGTTTACCGGCTTCGATCCTGGACAGGTCAAGCATTTCGGTGATCAATCTTGTAAGTCTTACCACCTGGCTGTCTATACGCCCCAATGACGTTTTTAAAGGGAGCGGCGAAAGCGCATCTTTTTCATCGAGCATCGTGAGTAACAATTGCACATAACCCTTTATCGAGGTAACGGGTGTTTTTAACTCATGGCTTACCATTTTCAGGAAGTCTTCCTTGCGCTGTTCCTCTTCCTTTATTTTTTGAATTTCGGTAGTCGTGCCTACCCATTTAATAATATTTCCCTCCTCGTCCCTGACCCCGACAGCCCTGCTGAGGTGCCATTTATATTCACCATCCTTATTTTTCAGTCGTAATTCGGTTTCAAAATCATCGCCAGTTTCAAGGGACCGCTGCCAGCGCCTGTTAATATGATCAAGATCCTCGGGATGCATGGTGGTTTGCCAACCGGCCTTCATCAACTCTTCCTGGCTTAGCCCGGTATAATCCACCCAGCTTTGATTATAGTAAAAAACATTCCCGTGAATATCACTCTTGCTTACTTTATTAGGCATCAGGTCAGACAGTTGCCGGAAATTTTGTTCGCTTAGTTTGATCTTTTTATTGAATTCTGCCTGCGGGGTCACATTGGTTGCTATTATGGCCACCCCTTCTATTTTATTATAAACGTTTCGTTGTGCCTGCAATATAAAGTCGTAATATTTCATTTCTTTTTTGCCGTGCCTGATCAGGTACAATGGCATTTCATTGGCATACACAGGCTCCCCGGTGCGATATACACCCCGCAATAATTCACCGATACCCTGTTCGGAAAGTTCGGGTAATACAGAAAAATAGGGTTTACCCACCACATCGGGACCCTTGCCCCAGATTTCGATAATAGCAGCATTCGCAATTTCAATCACCAGTTCCTCCCCTTTTAATATGGTGATCAGCGAAGGCGAAGAATAGATCATATTACTAAACCTATGCTCACTTTCAATCAGTGCTGCTTCCACAAGTTTCTGATCGTGAATATCGAATCCTACTCCTACGTAACCATTAAATTCCCCGGTTGCGCTATACCTTGGGTTGGCTTTAAATGCATGCCAGCGATATTCCCCGTCATACCGCTTCAGCCGTAAGGCAGGTATGGTATAGGATTCACCGGCCTCGAATGCTGGTGTATAAATTTCCATAACCGATGCTACATCCTCCGGGTGCACTATCCCGTCCCAGGCTCGGCCCAGGGCTTCGTCAAATGTCTGGCCGGTATATTCTAACCAGTTTTTGTTCCAATAAGTCACCGATGCTTTGGGATCAGCTTCAATAATAAAAATATGCATCGGTGATTGGTCGGCCAGTAACCTGAAGCGTTTTTCACTTTCAATAAGAGCGCCTTCGGCTTTTCTTTTTTCGGTAACGTCAGTATGTACACCTACCCATTCCCGTATGGTACCGTCCGGGTTGATGAGGGGGATAGCCCTCACAGAAAACTGCCTCCAGCTGCTATCTTTTACTTTCACCCGGTGCTCAAACACAAAAGTTTCCCGGTTTTTCACAGCATCGTTCCATGTATCAATAGTAGCCTGGGCATCATCTGGGTGAACAGCAGCCGCCCAACCATAACCCTGGTATTCCTCAAAAGACTGGCCTGTCAATTCCGCCCAGGCAGGCTGTTCGCCCTCCATCTTGCCACTGGCATTGTTTGTCCATACTATACCTTCAACCGCTGCCACCGCACCCTGGAATTTTTCTTCGCTTTGTTTTATTGCAAGCTCCGCGACTTTTTCTTCATGGATATCTACCACTGTACCGATCATGCCCTCGTAAACGCCATCTGTACTAAACTTGGGACTGCCACTGTCCAGCGCCCAACGATATTCTCCATGCCTGTTCCGGATCCTGTAGGGATAAATAAAGGGTTGTTGATTTTTATTAGCCTGGATGAATGCTTCGGCGGCAGCTTCCTTGTCATCAGGATGCGTTGCATTCAACCAACCAAACCCTTCACCTTCCTGCTGGCTTTGCCCGGTGTAATCGTACCATGGTTTGTTCAGGTAAGTACAGTAACCATCAGGCCGGGTGATCCAGATGATCGCCGGAACAGTATCGGTCACCTCGCGAAAATACTTTTCGCTTTGCTCAATTTTTTTGTGGAACATCACCTGCTCCGTTACATCCTTACATATTTCCAGGATTGCATACACTTTTCCTTTTTTATCAAAAAGAGGAGTGTAGGTAAAATCGTAGTAGTCGTTCGTCATCCTTCCATCTTTACGGATAACTTTTACCGGCGTATCAAAGGTTTGAAACATTTTTCCCGATGTAAACACATCATCAAGAATCTGCAGGAAAGGTTGGTTTTCGGTCTGCAGTTCCGGCATCACTTCAGCAAGAGGTTTGCCCTCGATATCATCTCCTTTTCCTAAAATATCTTTGAAGGTTTGATTGGGGTTCTGTAGCACCAGGTCCCGGCCTTTAAATAATGTAATGGCTATTGGCGCAGCAGCAATTACTGATTTTAGTTCTGCTTCACTTTCTTCTATCTTTTTTACCGACTCCTGGTATTCAGTGATGTCTTCTATCGCTAACAGAATTAATTTTTCATCCGCACTCTTCACTATTTCCCGGGCATTTATGAGCATTGACCTGTACCCTACTGACCGGAAGTCATGCTCCAGTTTATAACCCAGGTAATTTTGTTTGTCTGGCAGGATGTTTCCCAGCAACTCTTTCAGTCCATTAATGTTCCAATCTCCGCCACCCATTTCATACACCGACTTCCCTTCGATCTCTTGACGGATAAGATTAAATTTCACATAAAACCTTTCATTTGCCAACAGTACTCTCAGGTTACCATCCAGCACCAATACCGGCTGGGGAACCGTCGTGATAATTGCTTCGGCGTATTCTTTTTCCTGTGTAAGCTGATCATTTAAATTCACCATTTCCTGGTTCACCACCGTGAGTTCCTCGATGGTACTTTGCAGTTCTTCCTTACTGGTTTCCAGTTCTTCATTCAGGCTTTGCAGCTCCTCGTTGCTGCTCATTAACTCCTCGTTGCCGGTTTGCAATTCTTCATTGGAAGTTTCCTGTTCATCCGTGATAAGCCTCATATCTTCACGGAGCTGGTTTATCTCGTTTTCTAACTGCTCGATCCTTGCAGAGCGCTCGTCATTTTTTGATTTGTGTGATTTGCCGGATATTTTTTTTGGTGCTGCCACCTGCTGTTCAAAAAGCACCAGGTAATAAGGCTCAATCATATTTGGCAACGGCACTATTCGTATACAAATAAGTTGCTCTTGTTTATTGCTACCAAACACAATATTTTCTTTTTGCACTACCTGCTTTACCTGTTTCACTTTTTGAATCAAACTCCGAAGTTCAAAAGCAAGACCGGGCATTGCCAGTTTCAAAAGGTTGTGTGTGGGTTTGCCTGAATTTTGCTGCAGGTAGTAATTAGTGGAGCCCCTGAAATGCACGATATCCATCGCGTCATTGATCACTACGCCTGCCGGGGAATATTGGTTCAGGATAATTTCATCAGCAGTTTTTTGAAATTCATCTGCCACCACCGGATTTGATTTAGTTGTTTTTATTTGATGAGCCTGGTCGGTTGATGGTTGCTGGCGCGGCTGCATCATTTTAGATGCAACGTCTTTTTTGCTGAATATCTTTTCATTTTTTCCTTTCGCATCAAAGAGGTCTGTTACACCGGTTGTATTTTCAGATTTGCCCAGCAAAAGCAAACCTTTAGGATTTAACGCATAATGAAAAGTGGCGATGGCCTTTTTCTGCAGGTAACTATCCATATAGATCAGCACGTTGCGGCAGCTCACAAAATCTATTTTGCCAAACGGCGGATCTTTAAGAAAATTATGCACGGCGAAAACACAAATATCCCGCAACTCTTTTTTTACACGATAATGACCTTTTGCGAAAGTAAAATATTCCTTCAGCCTGCCCGGGCTTACTGATTCAACCTCTGCTTTGCTATACACACCTGTTCGGGCCTTTAATATTGCCGGCTCGCTCAGGTCGG
>JAKFCK010000106.1:0-2010 GCA_036676685.1 Chitinophagaceae bacterium
TGTTATCACAACAGAATCCATTACTGCCCCAGTGCTTAAAAGGGCAGAAGCCAACCCGCTTTTTAAATTACGAATTTATGTTCCCGCAGGGAAAAGGATTACTATAACGGCCTTGCAGTTGCGGTTGGATGAAGCGGCTGTAAAAGCCTTTGAAAAAGTGGAACTTTTTTTTACCGGTAAAGAACCGCTGTTTGCCACTACCAACAGTTTGGCTGTTGTTACGCAATTGAGTACAACCTTTACACTGCCCGCAAAAGCCAGCCTGGAACCCGGCTTAAATTATATCTGGGTAAGCGGCCGGTTAAAGCCAACCGCTTCCATGGATGAAAAAATTTCACTGGATGTTTTTGCACTTGAAGATGCAGCAGGTAAAAAATATCCCGTACAACCTGGTCCAGGTAAAAATAAAAAAGGTGTTGGTATCAGCATTAGAAAACCATGGGATGACTCCGTACATTCCTACCGCATACCTGGCATCACAACAACTGACAAAGGAACACTGTTAGCCGTGTATGATATCCGCTACAAACACAGCGGTGATTTGCCCGCCAATATCGATGTAGGTTTGAGTCGCAGCACAAATGGAGGTTATACGTGGGAACCGATGAAAGTGATTATGGACATGGGCGCACCGCATGAAAATAACGGCATTGGCGACCCTGCTATTTTATTTGATCCTGTAACCAAAAAAATATGGGTGGCCGCGTTATGGAGCAAGGGTAACCGGTCTATTGCAGGTTCCCAACCAGGTTTGTCGCCCGATACAACCGGGCAGTTTGTTTTGGTAAGCAGTGACGACGATGGCAAAACATGGTCGGCACCTTATAATATTACGGCGCAGGTGAAAGATCCCAAATGGCATTTATATTTTAATGGCCCTGGTAATGGTATTGCTATGAAAAATGGCGTGCTCGTATTTCCTTCACAGTACTGGGATGAAAGCAAGAAGCCGGGTTTGCCACATTCATCCATTATCTATAGCGAAGATCACGGCAAGACATGGAAAAGCGGTATTGGCGCAAAATCAAATACCACCGAAAGCCAGGTAGTGGAAACTACAGCAGGTACGCTGATGCTGAACATGCGGGACAACCGCGGCAGGTATCGCAGCATAGCCACCACAACCGATATGGGCAAAACATGGACGGAACATATCACTTCCTATAAAGCTTTGCCGGACCCCGTTTGTATGGCGGGATTTATCAAGGCAAGGATGAATGTAAAAGGTACCATGCGGGATGTACTTTTTTTCAGCAATGTTAATTCAAGCAATGCAAGGGAAAATATGACGGTGAAAGCCAGCCTGGACATGGGCGACACCTGGCTACCTGCCAATGAATTGCTCGTGGATGAAAGAAGGAGTTTCGGCTATTCTGTATTGACAAAAATTGATGACAATACGATTGGGTTACTGTACGAAGGTACCCGTGACCTGAACTTCGTACGTATTAAGGTCAGCGAAATTATCAAATAAGTAAAGACGGCGGCAAAACAGGTCAGCTACAAGAATATTCTCCTTCTCCTGACCGTAAAACAATTTTATTATTTTTTCTGATGGCATACACACAACAAGCATTAGCAGCGCTACAGGAATTTTACAGTAACCAACTACTGAACGACACCGTTCCCTTCTGGTTTCCCCGTTCATTTGACCGGGAACATGGTGGCTTTTTATTAATGCGGGATGCAGATGGTTCACTAATCGATGATGATAAAGCTGTTTGGATCCAGGGCCGGGCTACCTGGTTATTGTCCACCTTATACAATACTGTTGAACAAAAGCAGGAGTGGCTCGATGGCGCCAAACTGGGTTACGATTTTTTGAACAAACATTGTTTTGATGAAGACGGGCAAATGTTTTTTCACGTAACCCGCGATGGGCAACCCATTCGCAAACGACGCTATTTCTTCTCAGAAACATTTTATGTGATCGCCGCGGCTGCTTATGCAAAGGCAAGTGGCGACAAAGAAGCTGCAAAAAAAGCGCGGGAGGTATTTGGTAATTGTATT
>JAKFCK010000107.1:0-3154 GCA_036676685.1 Chitinophagaceae bacterium
AAAACTAAGCCCGGTCGCTCTGCGGTTACTTTTCGGCAACCTGCTGATCCCCTATCTAAACTCAAAGCTTAATCGTCCCTTCTATAGAGTCATCCAACGTTTTTCCGACAGCTGCCCCCACCAATCTCTTGAACAGGGCTACCACCTGTGCATGTTTTGTGTCCCAGTAATACCCTTCGGTTGGCTCTACTTTTATGACGGTGATCCTCGGATCATCTACGCCATCTGTGAACCATGCCTTTATGATAGGTTCCCAAAGTTCTTGAATCTTAGCTTTGTCCTGGCTTATGCTAGCATTACCATAAATGCTTAAAAAATCAGAATGGGGTGACCCCTGGAAAAGCAGTTGTACAGCCGGGTTTTGCTGGATGTCAGCATTTTTCCTGCTGTCGATTGCGCTCAGGAACCATAGGTTACCTTCATCATCCGTTTTCTGCACAGCCATCGGCCGTGTAGAAAAATTGTTATTATTCATGTTGGTGCAAAAAAAGCAGGTGGATGATGCCTTTTCAATAAGGGCTTTCATTTTTTTTAAACCTTCTGCGCCTGTCAGATCCTCATAATTTTCTTCCGGTTGATTTTTGTTGATACTTTCCATAATGTAATTTTTTACGGTATATTCCAAATATTACACCACGGCTGGCCGTCTCGCCTATTAGGATCATCTCTGCGTTTTGTTTGAGTATTTAAAGAGATAAGCGGGATATAATTTAACAAATGACAAGCCGACCTTTTATCCGCCTGGTACTTTTGGGTAAAAAAATACACGCAGTGGTACAGAAAATCAGGCTTATACTAGCCTGATACCGGAACAATGCGCCGAATCCTGGCCAAAGATATTACAGCATTTCCTTCGAAGAAAGTGCCTGGAGACCTTCCTGCAGGTTCAACCCATGCATGGCATACACTTCTAAACATTCTTGGGCCGGCATTAAGTAGATTGCGGACTATCCACTTTCCGGTACTTATGGTTATTTTTGATATGCTTATTCAAAAAAATGCCCTTTGAGAATGAGTTTTTCATTTGTATATAAATTGCTTCAGGGACATCCAGGTACTCGTATACCATTCCCGAAACAAATGTAACGGTGAGGACCATCTTTTCCGGGTCATAGGTATAGTGTGAAATTACTGTGGATGGCATACCTGCATAAATGTAAATTTTATGCCAGACCGGTGATAGTTACTGATAAAGTACCTGGCAAAAATCACAAAAGAAGGTACGTCGCCGGGTTAGTCCGCAATATTTTTTTTGCAAGGGAATTTTACACTTGTTGCATATTTTTTTGGTATGCGCCAACCAGTTTTTCCTCAGCACGAAAGCCTTTTTCCACCGCAGAAAATCGAAACAATATTGACGGGTTTCGTTTATAAGGCGGGTAAGCAGACGTGGCGGAATATCCTGGATCAGTGTTTCAGGGTGCAGATGTATACGATACAGCACTTCGTTTTTGATAATGTTTCCCACGCCGGCAAAAATTTCCTGGTTCAGTAAGGCATCACAAACCATTGTTGTGGGATTTTTTTTTAATTTCCTTCTTGCCTTCGTTGGATTCCATGCGGGGTTCATCACATCCGATTCCCAATCATAGATTTCATTCACATCCCCAGGCAGCAGCCGGATCGCGCAGGTGTAAAAAAAAGTAAATCACTGTTTTTTTCGTCGAGAGCTTTAGCCGGAGGCTACGATCTGGTTTAATATGTTCATTCATGCTCATGGAACCGAAAAGGAGAAAATGAATCCTGATCACCTGCCCGGGCAGGCAGATCAGTAAATGTTTACCCCAGCTTTTTATGGAGATTATTTTTTTACCGGCTATAAGGTTCATATCAATTTTCGCGTTGCCGGTAGCCGAAATTATTTTTTTTCCCTCCAGCAAAGGAACCAGGGTTTCGGTGTGGATCAAAATGGAAGGTCCTTCCGGCATATTGTTTTTTATGTGTAAAAGGCAAACCGCGGGCCAGCTGCGCGGAGTGATTTTTGCGGCGGGAAAGTATGAGGCCGATAGAAATTATTATTGAAACGATTGCCGGCACTACCGTCAAATATAAGTATGACCCCCGATCCAACTCCTTTAAGACTAAAAAGGTATTGCCATTGGGGATGGTCTTTCCTTATCATTTTGGTTTTCTTCCGGGCACCATAGGGGAGGATGGGGATCCTTTAGATGCAATGGTGATCTCCGGTAACAAAAGTTTTACAGGCGCACGTGTTGCATGCAGGCTGGTCGGAGCGATCCTGGCTAAACAGTCCGACAAGGGAAAAACCATGCGCAACGATCGTTATTTTTTTGTGCCGGTGGATGATGTAGTATTTGAGCACATCAAAACCCTGCAACAGTTTGGGGCGAGACATAATCAACAACTGAAAGATTTTTTTATCAACTACAACAAAGCAGAGAACAAAAAATTTACCCCGGTTAAGATCATACCTCCCTCGCAGGCTTTTTCCCTGCTGCAAAAATCTTATTCTGTACCTTCCGTTTAATCGGGGTATTCATCAGCACCCAGGACCCATATAAAGGATTGGAGGTCTATATAATCCCGCGGATGCAGGTTTGAAATATCTTTTTTAATAGTGGCCGCAAAATCCAAAAGGCTTTCATAAGTCTCCCAGTTTGGGGGCGATTTATACGCCAGTTCGTAATCATATTTTTTTGCAGCCGCTTTTGTCACCATCGGTTTAAAAAAGATATGTTTGGTGGGGTGGGCAATAAAACCATAAACAGTTTGAATGGGCCATGTATGCAGTTTTGCCTTCCGGCGGGGCAGCCTGGTTAACGTGTCCCGAAAAACTTCAAACTTTTCTTTAAGCGTTCCGTCTCCATAAATGTATGCGAATAATCCTTGGGCAAATACACGTGCGGCACCGGGCGGTTTCACTGCATCCCGAAGTGCCAATTTCTCAAAAGAAAATAACAGGTTTGTTTTCGATTCGATATCGATTGCCCTTTTCGCTATTTCTGAAAATTGCCCATCCGCCAATAATTTTTTGAAGACCGTTCGGTTTAATTGTTTTTTCCACTCCTCGTGGGCGTTCCATTTGTATATTCTTTCCCAGGCAAGATATTTTTCAGCTTCAAAACCTCCCGGGAAAAAATATAGGAACTTACGTTTTGCTTTTATCTTTTTTCTAGTAAGCCTTCCGCCTGGT
>JAKFCK010000108.1:0-2377 GCA_036676685.1 Chitinophagaceae bacterium
TGGAAAATCCGCCTAATTCAGCGTTCAGGGATTTCTTTTTTAGCGGCGTGAGGTAATAAAAAACATTAAGCCCGGAAAGACCGGCGGAATCCCCTGAGGGTTCATACCGGCTTTTTACAAAACGGAATGCGCCCATTTTAATAAATCTATTCAGGGTTTCATTGTGTACTTCCAAATTGTATAGTGATCCCGGCCTATAAGTTATAGAATTTACCAGCGCCGAAGGCTTAAACCGCCGCACAGTATCACGGATAAAAATGCCTTTATATTCCAGGAGACCTGTTTTGGAGGTATCCGGGGGTGGATAGATCAATGTATAATTGGGAAATAACACCACGCTTTCTATGGTTTGTGGTACCTGGGCAAGTGCAGGTATCTGTGGCCGTACACTAAAATACAGGTTAGCTTTATGGTCACCAATGCTGGTGTCCAGATACGTCTTTATATAATCCGGGTTAAAATAATAATATCCCTTCGTTTTAAGTTCAATGTCGGTACGCCTGGCTTCCGCCTTTATATTTTCGAGGTTAAACTGGTCATTGGATTTTACCAGGTTTGCCTTTTGATCTATTGTAAGAATATCCCTGCTGATCACGCTGCTGTCCAGCGTCCATCTCACCGAATCAATGGTATATGGCCTGGTAAGGACCACATCATACAGCACGTTCATTTTGTATCCCTTTGTAGTGGTGGACGAACTGACTGCCGACTTGAAATGCCCGCGGTTTTCCACGTAAGCCAACATATTTTCTTCGTTGGATTTCAGTTTCAGCGTACTACTTAGCTCCGGTGGTTCACCCAGCCAGTTCTTGAGCCAGCTTTTGAGGCCGGTCCTTCTTTTGGGTTCTCCCATCGCATACCAGATCCCTACTTTGTATGGATAACCCAGGATCATCCGGTTTTTCTTGGGGAAAGTAATGCCTTGTAAGGATTTCCTGAGCGTGCGGATACCAACAGTATTATCCGGAGTCCTGGTGATTTTCACACTCGCACCGTTATAAAGGAATGTGCCTTCTGGCAGGTGCTTTTGAACAGAGCATGACGTCGCCCCTATTAACAGCACTCCAAATCCAACCAGGCATTTATTGAACATTTGTTACTTCTTTTTTCTTTTTATTAAATCTTTAAATTTTTCGTAGTCCATGGAAAAACTGAATGCCAGGCCTGTCTCAATAAAGTACCCATCCATTATGGCTTCATACTGATTTCTGCGATAAGCTCTCAACATATAGCGACCATCTTTACTCAGCTTATAAGTTGCATTGATATCAGGCAGGAACTGCATGTCGTTTCCCCCGCTGTTGGCGGCTTTCCCGCTATTCTCGTCACCTGAAATGGTAAAGTTCTTTCCAAAAGTTACATTCAGCTTATCATCCAGGAAGGAACGGGCGAGCGATACGTTCAGGTCTGTGCGTTTGCGGTCAGGGTCAGTATCAACATCTTCAATGCTCAGGTCCAGGTCAACACCTTTGATAAGGTCATCAGCCAGCTGCTCTACAGCAGCGTTTAAAAATCCACTCACGCTTACATTGGAAAGTAATCCACTGGTAACAGATCCATTACCTCCGAAAAAGTCTGAACTCCTGTCACCAATGAAACGGTTAAAGGCCAGCAGGGCAAACACCTGTTTGTTCATCGAGGACGGATCCGTTCTCAGTTGATCCAGTTTGTTATTAATGGTATTGGAAAGTTCGTAAGACACGCCTTCGGCCTTATCCTTAATAACAATGTCGAAACTGAGCTGGGGTTCTGAAACCACACCGGTAATTTTCAGCAGTACCTGGAATGGCACTTTTCTCCGGTACAGGTTATTTTCTACTGCCGTACCCCCGCCGATCTCGTTACCCACCAGGTCCAGCGCCGCTACATTTATCTCGTATATGGCGGTAACGTCTACTACGGCGTTTAATGGATCCCCGCTCATAGTGATAGTGCTTGCCGGCTGAAGAAGGAATCTTTTTTGCACGGGCCCGTAATTCAACAGGTAACTTCCGTTCCTTAAATTATATGTTCCTGCCAGCCCCACCGTGCCGTTTGGATTTACGACAGCATTGATCTGGGCACTGCCCTGCACCTGTAATTCATCACGGGTGGTGGGGTCAAGTATTATGCTAAGGAGGGCTTCAGGTTCAACATCCAGGTTCAGGTTATACACAAGGCTGCCAGCGGTCCGGGTTAATTTTTTCATCCCCTCTGCTTCTATCATCCTGTTTTTTACCTGCAGGTTGGCGATGGTATCCATATCAATGAATTCCAAAAGTTTTGCCCGCTCTTTAAGAGAGGCAGGAATGGCTTGTTGAACATACGTCAGGGCTGTTCCGTTTTTCACCGTTACGTTGCCGGAAAGCTCGGGGTAGAGAATATCACCGGTGAGCGT
>JAKFCK010000109.1:0-2015 GCA_036676685.1 Chitinophagaceae bacterium
ATCTTAATTTCCCCTGCCGAGATCGTTAACCTGTTCTTCAATTCCGCGAACCTCACATTCTCAAAATCACGATTTTTGAAAATTACCTGCTGGATCTTTTTTAATGGTTCAAAATCTGTGAGAACGCCATTTTTTAAAGAAAAATCTACCACCCCATTCGTGGAAGAGGGCAAGGGTTTACCATCGTCATTTAAGGTGATACTCACATCCGCTTTTGCAGTAAGTTTTCCGTCCAGCTGTTTATCCGTGATGCCGTCCTGTCCGAAATTTCCAAATGAATAAAATACGTTTTTCACGTCCACATTCTGCAGGTTAGCACTTATACTGGCATTGTGGATATTGTTCCGAAGATTGACGAGCTGCCCTTTTAACGCCATACTTCCCCCGGCAAAATTCATACTTACCCTGTCCAGCACATAACGGTCCTGCAGGATGGTAATACCTGCCTGCAAATTATTTCCGCGGAGATTACGATACACCAGGTTGTTGGCTTTCAGATCCACTTCAATCCTGCCTTGCTCCATTACTGCATCTACCTTATTAGATAAGGTCTCCAGTTTATTACCACCGGTAGCAGTTTTAACCGGGGTGCGCGATTTTAATAAGTAGGTAAACGAAGCAAGATTCAAGGTTGGTGTAAAAATATTGTAACGAATACTTACTTTATTCGGTTCTGTATCGATAAGGGTCAGCAGGTTGTCTGCGTTTCCATTCATGGTGACATTGTGCTCCAAAACACGGCACTGGATGTTCTCAATAAGGAGGTTGGAGTTAGTAAATTTAAGTAACCCGTTTACATTCGTCAACAAAACATTTCGCGGAGCATAAAGTACTTTCCCGTTTTTAAAACGAATGAATCCATTTAGAAAAGAATTCGTGTTATTGTTCCGCACAATTGGCCCCGTATAACTTAAAAGCACTTCACCATCGCCCTCATTTAGTTTCAGGGATTCAGAATTCAGCAGGTTATTCAGGTCGGCTAAAGGAAATGAACTTCTGAGGTTACAGGTAAGTACCGGCGTGGTAAGGTTCATGATATTGATCGAATCCGCTTTCACTTTCAAGCCGTGCCACTCGGCTGCGAACGCGCTGATACTGATCATGGAGTTGGGATCCTTTCGTGGCAGGCCAGGCACCACTTCATTTTTATACACACCGTTAAAACTTGCATGCTCAAAATCCATAAAAATAGTTTTCAGTGTTACATCCTTTGCCTTCCATCTCACGATCAGGTAGGGATCACCGCCGCGTAATGGGCCAAACACATCGGCTTCGGCGGCTTCTAGTTTTTCCAGCGATACAATGGACATGGAAGAGTCAATGCCCCGGGTAAGCAGTTTTTTTATCCCGTCGTAGGAAACATTAGCTGTTTCTAATTTCAGCTTAAATGCCGGGTTTTTATCACCGAGGTCAAAACTGCCGGTGAGGGTAAAAGGCTGGCCGGAAATAACGGTCTTGATCTGGTTAAAACTGAGCACCTGGTTTTGTTTCCCATATACTAACTTATATTTTCCACGAAAAGTTGCTTCCCGCAGGTAACTACCCCGGGCCCTGCGAAATGATAAACTTTTTACCAACAGGTCTGATTCTGTTTTAAGCACCAGGTTGTCCCCTTCATCCCTGAGATCTACCTCCAGGTCGCGAACTACAAAATCATGGTATTTACCCTTTTTGTTGTTCAGCATGGTGATGCGCATATCCTTAAGCACAAGATTCCGGAGGCTGATATTTTTTTTTGTTGTTTTGGGGCCTCCGCTGGGATCCTTCTTTGATTGCAGCAGGTACCCGTTACTGTACCCTGAAGTGTCGGTATAAAAAAAGATGCTTCCCTGCCTGAGCTTTAACCCGCTAACCGGCGATTTCTTCCGTATCATATTCACCAGGCTCAGATTCACAAAAAAATCTTTTGCTTCCAGTAAAGCGTGTTTGTGCACATCATAAAGCGTATCCGAAATACGGATATTCTGCAGGTGAAGGGCAATTTTGGGAAAAGACCTGAAAAAGCTGATATCTGT
>JAKFCK010000110.1:0-5871 GCA_036676685.1 Chitinophagaceae bacterium
ATCTACTCGTTTCGTGTGCCGAGGCTGCTATTACCCCTTGGGGTTGCGACCGATAAAGTTTATAACAATAATGCAATAGGTTTATAAAAAATGTTGACCGATCTCCTGGTTTGTAATTAATAATCCCGAAGGGATGGCATTATTATAGACCTGGAAAAGTAAGCACAGCAAAACCCCGAAGGGGTGGCATTAAATTTAAGAATTCATCCCAGCCCTGGTTCGTGGCATTTGATTACGGGCTCAGCCGGCGCAATATGAAATTTAAAAGATGCCGGCACCACGCCGGCATCCTGTTTCATACATTATGCAACCCCCAAACCCCCTAAACGGGGCTTATCTCATACCGGTTGAAAACCGGCAAATTAAAAATGGCATCAAGTGATCCCGCCAACTTTCGGCATAAATTTGAAATCTCGGTGGGGAACACTTGCGCCAGTGAGCAGGTTGTGCAAATATTTCACCCCTGCCCGTTTGCAGGCGGGGCCTTCGGGGCCACTACATGAACCGTGTTTCCTTATATTCATGATCTCCCGGAGAACAACTCCAAAAATTGATACCAGGGAGTAAAAAGTTGATTAAAATTTTCTTCGGCTTTAACTACCATTTCTTCGGCTTCAACTACCATTTCTTCGGCTTCAACCTTTTTTACAAAATGTGCACGAAAAGTTGTGCAGCAATGTCAAACCGCAAGTAGTCAAAGGATTGTGGAGGTAAGCATTTATCCGCATGCACGATTTGGAAACTTAAAGTATTCACCAAACAAACAAATGACATGAGAAAGTTTGCAATTTTAATGGCCCTTTTCTTCATTAGTTCCGCGTCTGTCTTTGCTCAAAATCAAATTAAGGGCAAGGTCCTGGACTCAACCGGGATCCCGGTCGCCGGTGCGTCTGTAAAAATAAAAGGAACAAATATCGGTACACGTACCAACAATGATGGCAGTTTTGAGTTGAGGGGGCAACGGGGCAGTGTCCTTGAAATAACAAATGTGGGTCACCTGCCACAAACCATTCCCTACACAGGTAACGAACTTGTTGTAAGGTTGGAAACGGATACCAGGTCACTGTCTGAAGTAATTGTCACTGCTTTGGGTATTAAAAGAGAAAAAAGGCAGCTTACCTACAGCACACAGGAGGTGAAAGGAGAAACAGTTGTCCAGGCCAAACAGGATAATATTGTTAATGGCCTTGCTGGTAAAGTTTCCGGTGTGCAAGTATCTAATTCCAGCGGTATGGCCGGCAGTTCTTCCCGGATTACCATCAGGGGAAATGTGTCCTTATTGCAGGATAACCAGCCATTATTTGTAGTGGATGGTGTACCCATCGATAACAGTGAACCCGGAGGTATTGATGTTTTCAGCCAGGGTGCAAATAATACTGCACTTTTCCAGGGTAGTACTTCCAACAGGGCCATTGATATAGACCCAAGCATCATAGAAACGATCACGGTGCTTAAAGGAGGGGCTGCCACCGCATTATATGGAGCAGCTGCCGCAAGAGGAGCTATTTTGATCACCACTAAAACAGGCGGAAAATCTTCAAAACCGGTCGTGAGTATAAGTTCAAGTTTAAAATTTGACAATCCTATTCTCGGGGAGTACCAGGATAAATATTCCCAGGGGCTCAACGGCAACTTTATTAACGGAAGTATACAGGGTACTGCCAGCAGCCAGTCTTACGGTGCCAGGGTGGATACTTTAAAAGTGAATGGGGCTCCGGTACAACTTTATGATCCAAGGGATATCTTCTTTCAACAAGGTGTAACCACTGATAATAATATTAGTGTCAGCGGGGGTGCGGAAAAATCAAGATATTTACTTTCTTATTCCTACCTGAATAATAAAGGTATTGTACCAACGACTTCTTTTGACAGGCATGCATTTTTCGGCAAATTTACTAACCAGGTTGCCACCAACTTAGCTGCTACTATTTCCTTAAATTATGTTCATACAGTTAATCACAGAACCCAGGAAGGTAATGGATTGACCAATCCTTTATGGGGAATTTATGCAGCTCCCGTTACATGGAACCCCCTACCCTCCACATGGGAAGACGGTACGCAAAGATTATACAGATCCTTATCCAGGAACAACCCATTTTATCAATTGGAGAACTCGGGTTTTGTATCTACTGTAAACAGGCTTTTACCAACTGTTAATCTTGTGTATTCCCCTGCTAAATGGATAACGATCACGGAAAGGATCGGTATGGACATGTACAGTGATAATGTGAGGTATCATGAAGACAAAACAATCAACAACGGCGTGTTTGGAAATCAAACCGGGGGTGTTTCCAATAGATTGCAGGAATATCGCCAGTTGAACCACGACTTTATTGTGAGCCTGCAGAAAGATATTTCCCGGGATCTGTTTGGATCAATATCCATTGGGAATAATATCATTTCCAATTTTTCTGATACCTACACGCAATCGGGGATTGGGCTTAACATACCTAAGTTTTATAACATCAGTAATACCAGCACTTCTATAGTGAGCGATTATGTGTCCAAATACAGGAAAGTAGGCGTTTATGCCCAGGCTAATGTAGAGTACAAAAAAATGTTGAATCTAAGTTTAACAGGGCGGTATGATGGCAGCTCGCTCCTGGCTGGTGATAAACAATATTATCCTTATGGTTCTGCAGGTTTGGGTTTTGTATTTAGTGAATTATTGCCTAAAACGGATGCCTTTACATTCGGTAAAGTTCGTGTGTCCTATTCGTCTGTTGGTAATGATAATATTCCCCCTTACTCTACAACTACTCCTTATGTATTGGGCGGCACTGTTAGCATCAATCACGTAAACTTTCCTTATAACGGTACGAACGGCGCAAGGCTTACAAACGTGCAGGGTAATCCGAATATAAAAAATGAAAACCTGACTGAGTTTGAGATAGGTACTGAGTTGAAATTTTTGGGTAACCGGCTCTCCTTTGAAGGTTCTTATTTTAACAGGGAGTCTAAAGATTTGTTAAGCCAGATCCCGGTTAATCCAAGCTCAGGTTTTTTATATGCCATCCGGAATGTGGGTTCTATTCAAAATAAAGGATTTGAATTTTTGTTAAATGGAACCCCGGTTAAAACAAAAAACTTTAGCTGGGATGCAAGCTTAACCTTCACAAGAATACGTAGCAAGGTAACTTCATTGGGAGAAGGTGTAGACCAGGTGCAGTTAGGTGGATTCGGTAATGCGGGTGTATTTCTTTTCAAAGACAAGCCATACGGTATTCTTTATGGATTAGGGTATGAGAGAAATGACCAGGGACAGATTTTGGTGGACGACGATGGCATCCCTCTTTCTACAGCGGATTACGTTCCAATCGGCGACATCAATCCCGATTTCAACCTGGGCTTAAACAATACATTCACCTGGAAAAGGTTCTCACTAAATTTTTTATTTGACTGGAAAAAAGGAGGAGATGTATTAAACCTGGATGCCAACTACATGTGGTTTTATGGCACTTCTAAAGTTACGGAGTTAGGAAGGGAAACGCCTTTTGTGGTGCCGAATTCTGTTTATGCAAGTGATGGTAAGCCTAATACTACAGCGGTAACTGCACAGGATTACTGGCCTGCAATTTCCAGTATTACGGAGTCTAATATTGAAGATGGCACTTACTTAAAGTTACGTACTGCAAGTATTGCCTATACTATTCCAACGGGCACTAAAAATTTGCCTTTTAAATCCCTGACCTTTAGTGTGGGAGGCAACAATTTATGGATACATGCACCCCATTACACATCCGGAGACCCTGAAGCAAGTGTTTCCGGCGGCGGGAACGGGCAAGGCGTCACCAATTTTCAAACGCCTACTGTGCGGTCGATCATTGTAGGGCTAAAAGCTACATTTTAATTAACCCCATTTCAACTAAAATTTTTCCAAATGAAAAATAAAATAATCTGCGGCCTCATTGTGATGGTATTGATGTTTACCACAGCCGGTTGTAAAAAGTACCTGGATGTAAATAAAGATCCTAACAATCCGACGGACGTTCCGGAAAACCTCCTGCTACCTCCGCTTATCACGGATATAGGCGTTACCATCGCAGGCGGTTCATTTTCTAACGCTAACACATCGGGTGTCGCGTTGATCAATTCGTACTGGATGCAGCAGTTATCATTGAACCAGCCGCTGCCACAATTTGAGAGTTACAAATTTACAACCGGTGATGCAGAATATACATGGGGTGAGGTGTATATCAATATCATGCAAAACTTAAAAAGGTTGAAGGATTATGCGGCCGCGAATCAAAATCATTCTTACGGAGTAATAGGAAAAGTGCTGACGGCATACACTTTGGGCGTTACGACTGACATGTGGGGTGACGTACCCTATACCCAGGCTTTTGAAGGGAACAGACCCGCGTATGATAAACAGGAAGATATCTATAAACTGATCCAAAGCATGCTGGATAGTGCTATTGCTGAAAACCAGCTTCCCCCTGGAAAGTTAAAACCGGGTACAGATGATTTCCTGTACGGTGGAAATATGGCTAAGTGGGTAAAATTCGCTTACGCTTTAAAAGCAAGGTTTCATATCCACCTTACCAAAGCCCCGGGGCATACTGCTACAGCCCAGGCAGACTTAGCTTTAGCTGCATTGCAAAATGCATTTACCGGCCCAGCCGATGAGGCAACCCTTGATATATTTTCAGAAGATGCCGGTAAACAAAGTCCCTGGTTTAAGAATACAGAATTAGGTGCGGGTGGTGTTGTACTGGGTGCTACATTAGTCAATTTTTTGGTGGCCAATGCTGACCCCCGGTTGCCCATTATTGCTAATAAAGGTTCGTTAAACACTTACCTGGGTAGAATAAGCAGTTCAGACGTTGTCCCTGATGTAACGATCTATTCCACTTTAGGTGATTATTTTGGCGGTTCAAATCCTAACGGTACCACGGCAGGTGCGAACGCCCCTATTGCGTTGTTGCCTTACAGCGAACTTGAATTTATAAAGGCGGAAGCTACTTTTTATAAATCAGGAGCAGCAGCAGCTCAGCCAATTTATCAGCAAGCCATTAAAAATAATATGGCAAAATTAGGATTGGAAATCAATAGTGCTTCTGTCACCAATTATATTGCGGCCAGGGGTACACTAACAACCGCTAATGCTATCCAAAGAATAATGGAAGAGAAGGCCATTGCCAATCTTCTTTCTGTTGAAATTTTTAATGATTGGAGGAGGACCGGGTTTCCAGCTATCAGCATAGTAGCTAACCCGGAAGCGGGGATCACTACTATTCCAAGAAAGTATCAATATTCTCAACAGGAAATAAGTACTAATCCACAACCGCAAAATACAGATGCAAAAATAACCGACAGGGTATGGTGGGATACGCCGTAGGAAACCCCCTGACCCTCTTCCCGAAATAATCGGGATGTTCCAAAAGGGGGAACCTTATTGCCGCTGTCTCAATTTTTTCGGGAGGTTTTAACCAGCGGTGTGGTCACCAGGCGATTGGTTGCTGCACCGGGCAATATCACTCACGGTGGAGCTTAGTCGTAAATTGTTGAAAGTTGAATTGTTGAAAGGTTGAATTGTTGAAAAGCTAATTTCTACATCGGGCAATATCACTTGCGGTGGAGCTTAGGCGTAGCAATACCAATTAAAATTTCCACTATTCCACTTTCCAGCTAAATAAACGGCTGGGTAACAGGACACCGCTGATTGCTGTCGTAGAAATGATTCACAGTGCACCTTGCACTTCTGATCCACATTGCTGCTTCGCCATCGGGGCTGTATATCCGATGGCGGCGCCTTTTTTTGGGTTCGTTTTTTGGGCGAGCAAAAAAGGAACATGAAAGCCCGCCGCAGGCGTTGTAGCATATCCATAGATTCAACGTAGCCAAATCAATATGAAGACTTAAAAGATG
>JAKFCK010000111.1:0-1913 GCA_036676685.1 Chitinophagaceae bacterium
ATAAGTAATCATCCACGTCTTTCTAATCCTGATTTCCTGGGTGAAAGCGGTAAGTTTATCGAGATCACCCGCATGCTCGAAACGGCCATGCAGGAAGGACATAAAATTTTGCTCTTTTCTCAATTCGTCAAACACCTTACCCTTTTCCGGGAATATTTTAACGCACGTGGGATCCGTTTTGCTTACCTGGACGGAGCTACAAGCAGCAAAGACCGGTTAAAAGAGGTGGAGCGCTTCAATGAGGACGAGAGCCTGGGTATTTTTCTGATCAGTTTAAAGGCAGGAGGAACCGGACTAAACCTTACCAGCGCCGACTACGTTTTTCTTGCCGATCCCTGGTGGAATCCCGCTGTGGAACGCCAGGCCATTGACAGGGCACACCGTATCGGACAAACCCAAAAAGTCTTCAGCTATAAATTTATTACCAAAAACAGCGTTGAAGAAAAAATCTTGTCATTACAGAAAAGGAAGATGGAGCTTGCCGAAAATCTTATCGATACCGATGATTATATCCTGCGAAACATCGATTTGGTAGAATTAGAAGAGCTTTTAGAATAAATAGCTTTCCTTTAACTTAAATTTTAATTTTATTTGACATCTCAAACTTAACACAAATGAAAAAATTCTTTACTCTAGTTATTGTTGCGGCCCTTAGTACTGTTGCTTATGGCCAGCGTGTTGTGGATCTACAAGTTAAAGCCATGGTTTCCCCTGACAAATTGAATAGTACAGATCAGGGAACATTGATGAAATTGAATCTGGAAGTCTTTAATGATGGTCCTGATGACCTCATGATCGGCGACACCATTTATTACAGCATGATCCTGGCCAACCTGAATAACCAGGTAATTACCCAAATTCCACAAGATGCCCATTTGGGTTATGTGACCGTAGGTTTGATCCTGGCCCGTAATGTGAACGCCGGTGATACCTTCCATTTTTTGAAAGACATCAACATTGCCCTCCTTGCTACCAATACCTTTGAAGTCAATGTGATGGGTACTGTATTTGCACAAAATCGTCCTGACCTGACCTTTGAGGGATCAGGAAGCAATGCAGATAACCGGAAAGTATCAAAAATTATCTGGTACAACAAAGACAATTTCCCTTTGAGCACAAGTATCCTGGTAACAGACGGGGTAATTGTTTACCCGAATCCGGCAGCTGATGTCACCACTATTTCCTTAAGTGCCGTTGAAGTGGGTGAGACTACTACCCTGCGCATCTTTGACATTAACGGAAAAGAAGTATTTGTTGAAACCAAAGCAGCAGGCGTTGCGGATGCTTTCGAGGTGAATACTACTGCTTTTGAAAACGGTGTATACATGATACAAGTTAGCAGCGGAGCACAGATTCGCAGCAGCAAACTGGTTGTTCAACACTAAGCCGACAGCTTATTTCATTTAAAGAAAACCACCTTCGGGTGGTTTTTTTTTTGCTCTTGCCATAATATTGCCATTTCGAAGGATATTGCGGTATTATTTGAGGATATGAATAAAAGAGAACAACTCGATCAATTGCGGGAGGAAGCCCTTTTGGGTGGTGGACAGGAAAGGATCGACAGCCAGCATAAAAAAGGAAAACTCACTGCCCGGGAGCGTGTTCATTTGTTGATGGATGAAGGCAGCTTTGAAGAGATCGGCGCTTTCGTTAAACACAGGAGCCGCGATTTCGATATGGAAAAGCAGCAATTTCTCGGGGACGGGGTGATTACCGGTTATGGAACCATCAACGGACGCCTGACCTATATTTTTTCCCAGGATTTTACCATTTTTGGCGGATCTCTTTCGGAAACCCATGCAGAAAAGATCGTTAAAATCATGGATATGGCCCTTGAAAACGGGGCACCGCTTATCGGATTAAATGACTCAGGCGGAGTACGTATCCAGGAGGGGGTGGTTTCATTGGGCGGT
>JAKFCK010000112.1:0-5510 GCA_036676685.1 Chitinophagaceae bacterium
GGAACAACTCGAAGCCGCCTTTTATGTACGGGTTATTTCTTCTGTTTATTCAGGGATCACCCCAACAGAACAGGCTTTACTCACAGACATCCGCGACCACGAAGTGGCACACAGGAACTTTTTTAAGGCAGCCATCAGTGCTGCGGGCGCCACTCCACTGCAGGACCTGGAAGTGGATTTCAGCTCCATAGATTTTGGCAGCAGGACCAGTGTATTGGCTACAGCCAAGGCGTTTGAAGATCTTGGGGTTACGGCCTATAACGGTGCCGGCAAGTTGCTCACCACACCCGCCTATCTTACCATAGCCGGTAAGATCGTTTCAGTGGAAGCAAGGCATGCAGCGCTGATCGCTGACTTAATTTCTAACGGTACTTTTTCAGACACCACCGATGCCAACGGACTGGATATGGCCCGCACACCTGCAGAAGTACTGGCTATCGCAGATGCCTATGTTGTTACAAAAATCAACGCAAGTAATTTACCAACCTCTTAAATTTTATTGTTATGAATTTGCAGAATATAATTACCGAAATAGAAAAAAAAGATCCCGAAGTTTTTGACAAGTTAAGTGACAGGAGAAAAGTTATGAAGGATTTCAGCCGCTTTGCCGGTAAAGTTGCCCTGGCTTCCCTTCCCTTTGCTTTTGGGTCTATGTTTAAAAAAGCCTACGGTCAAACACCGGCTGATATCATCGGCGTTTTGAATTTCGCGCTTACTTTAGAATACCTGGAATCAGAATTTTATAAAGCAGGTGTGGCAGCCCCAGGTTTGATCCCTGCCGGAACACCAGCAGTGGCTGCGCTTACCAAAATCAGGAATGATGAAAATGCACACGTGGCATTTTTGCGCGCCGCTATCACCGCTTCTGGTGGAACACCGGTAACACTTTCTGCCGCAAGTTTTGATTTTACTGCCGGTGGCGCATTTGCAACTGTATTTTCAGATTATGATCTGTTCCTTGCCGTTGCACAAACTTTCGAGGATACCGGTGTAAGAGCATACAAGGGACAGGCAGGTAACCTGATGTCTAATAATGATGTGCTTACTGCAGCACTTAATATCCATTCCGTGGAGGCAAGGCATGCTGCGCATATCCGGTACATGAGAAGGGCGAGGCAGGCAGCAAACCCGGGCAACGGTTTGTATGTAGGAACCATCAAACCATGGATAACGTTGAACAACAGTAATATCGGATCACCTGCTGTGCAGGCAAGTTATAATGGTGAAGAAGTAACCACGCAGGCAGGTGTAAATATCCTTAACGTGGGTGGCCAGGCTTTTACACCGGAAGTGGCGTCTGAAGCCTTTGACGAGATACTTACAAAAGCACAGGTGGAAGCGATCGTTGATCCTTTCATACGTTAATCATCACTTTAATCTACCCCCTGGTCATGTATATTCTGCATGACCATTTTTTTGTTGTACCCATAGAGACCAAGGATGCAAACAGGCTTAAGAAAGTCAGCGCGCTTTTTGCATTTTGCAAGCAACGTTTTGCCACAAAAAAAACCGGCAAATGCCGGTTAGTAAAATAAATTATTGAAAGGTTAGGCTTTTACCGTGGGTATAATTTTTTCGTTGCTTGCCAGTCCTTCATTCATGCCTTCCTGGATCCCCGAGGATACCTGGTCTTTTGCGTCTTTAAATTCGCGGATACCTTTACCAATTCCCCTCATCAGGTCAGGAATTTTTTTACCACCGAATAGTAATAATACAATGATCACGATGAAGATCCATTCAGATCCTCCGGGCATTGAAAATAGCAGGGTTGCAGATGGAATACTGTTGATCATAAATTTCTTTTACAGGTATGAAAAATATTTATAGCTTGCCGTTATTAAATTATACAGCACGTGATCAATTTACGCAAAAAGATGATCACTGGTTTTAAAAATAATAAAGGAGAACACTATGGGATATTGGTTGGTAAAGTCTGAACCCTTCAAATACAGCTGGGACCAGTTTGTGGAAGATAAAATAACGATGTGGGACGGTGTAAGGAATTATGCAGCCCGTAACAACCTGAGGAACATGGCAAAAAATGATAAAGTGTTTTTTTATCACAGTAATGAAGGGGTAGAAATTGTAGGTATCGCCACAGTTGCCAAAACTTTTTACCCCGATCCTACCAGTGATAATGAAGCATGGGGAGTCGTTGATCTGAAACCGTTAAGAAAATTAAAGCAACCTGTATCACTGGAGCAAATTAAAAAGGAACCGAAACTGGCTAATATGGACCTGGTGAGATTGGGCAGGCTTTCTGTGCAGACTGTAAAAGACGAAGAATGGGACCTGGTGCTGGCTATTGCGGGTGAGAAAGGTAAATAAGAAATAAGGAATGAAAAATAAAGAATGAGAAAGTTGTAAGTCCTAATGGTGGGTAATTAACGGGCAAAATTACTTAAGTAAAAACGAAGAGGAAGAAAGGGGTAGCTATAGCATAACACAACTCCTGCACCATGTTTTATTCCCAGCCACTGGCCAGTACGTCTGCGATATGTTTTGTTTGGATAGGGAGGTTTTTGTTTTTGATGATACCATCGAGTTGCATGAGGCAACTGAGGTCAGTAGAAATAATGTGTGATGCACCCGTGGCCAGGGCATTGGTGAGTTTCTGGTCTGCCATTGCTGTGGAGATAGCGTCAAACTTTACCGAAAAAGTTCCCCCGAAACCGCAGCAGGTTTCATTATCATTCATCTCGATCAACTCAAGACCTTTCACATGTGAAAGGAGTTTGCGTGGACCGGTTTTTATTTTACACTCTCTTAATGCTGCACAGCTGTCATGGTAGGTAGCTTTCGTTTCCAGCACTGCTCCAAATTTTTCAATCTTCAAAATATCGGTGAGAAATTCTGTAAACTCATAAGTCCTTTTAGCTA
Organism: Chitinophagaceae bacterium; assembly: GCA_036676685.1. Lineage (GTDB taxonomy): Bacteria > Bacteroidota > Bacteroidia > Chitinophagales > Chitinophagaceae > Ferruginibacter. The sequence continues at coordinate 2,881 of JAKFCK010000112.1, forward strand.
AATTTTTTGCCGTGTTATGTGTTGCAGAATTGTCAAATACTTTAGGCAAATAATTTCTTACAAACCCGGTACAACTGGCACTGGGTGAAACAATGTAGTCGGTGTGATCAAAATCCTTCACAAATTTTTCGGCCACTGACCTGCATTCATTTGTGAACCCCGCATTAAAGGCCGGTTGCCCGCAGCAGGTCTGGTTGGGGTTGTAGGCTACCTCGCAAGCAGCTTTTTCCAACACCTTCACCATGTTGAAAGCAGTCTCCGGGAATAGCTGGTCTACAAAACAGGGAATGAATAACTGAACTTTCATGGGTTTTTGTGTTTCGGGAAGTTCAAGAAGTTCAAGGTTCGAGGTTCAAAGTTCAAGGTTCTCCCGCATGGTGTTGCAATATTCAATATCCGATATTCTAAATTCAATATCCGATATTCTAAATTCGATATCCGATATCCTAAATTCAATATTCCAGGTACGTTAAAAAGACTGCGAAAGCGCGATCATCTTAATGGCTGTGGCTGCAGCCTCTTCCCCTTTATGACCATGTCTGCCGCCGATCCTTTCGTCTGCCTGTTCCTGTGTATTTACCGTGAGTACCCCAAAGATGGTTGGGATAGGTAGTTGGAGATTTAGTTGTACCACCCCGTCTGTTACCGCGTTGCATACATATTCAAAATGTGGAGTGTCTCCTTTTATCACGCAACCCAGGGCGATGAAGGCATCCGGTTTGCAATCCTTGTATTTATTTTTTTCCCAATAATAATTGATGGCAAAAGCTATTTCAAAAGCACCGGGTACTGTGAGAACGGTATGCGCAATTTTATGTTCTTCCAGGATCCTGAGGCAGCCTTCCTGCAGTTTGTCCACGACCCGCGAATTCCATGCCGTTCGCACTATAACAACACAGGCATCCTTTTTTAATTGAATGCCTGCTGTGTCAAATATATCCGATGAACTAAATGCCATATCAATTTGTTTAATCCAGCACACCCAGTTTAGCCAGGTACTTATCTATTTCCCCGCTTTGTACAGCCGGGTTGGAAGGATATTTCTCTTTCAGTTTTTGGAAAAGATCGATTGCCTCCTTGTTGTTACCTGTTGCGTCAGAATATTTTGCTGCCATGAACAATGCATCAGCTGTAAAAAATTCATCCTTTTCGTTCACATTCGCTGCTTTCTTGTAATAGTCCAACGCTTCGCCTGTTTTCTTCTGCTCAGCATAAGCATGGCCTAACAGGATATAAGCTTTACTTTGCACCTGGGATGCACCATTGCCATCAAAATCCTTAAGGTATTTTATCGCTTTATCAAATTCCTTTATATGCAGGTAGCTGGCACCGGTCATGTACTTTGCACGGTTGCCGGCAGCAGTGCGGCCATAATTGTTGATGACTTTCAACAGGCCGGTCACTTTTGCCCCTTCCAGATCTCCCCCATTAATCACTATGTTAACGGAATCCTTGTTGAAACCGGTATTAGCCATCTTATCAAAAAGATTTTCCGCGGCAAAGACAAGTTCGTTAGCTTCTTTCTCTTTAGGTTCCGCAACAAAATTTTTATATCCATACCAGCCGGCAATTAACAGGATGATTGCTGACCCAACATAAATGATGGGTTTGCTGTATTGTTCCCAAAATTGGGAAGGTCTTTGTTCTGTAACCGTGCTTTCCACTGCAATAGCTTCTGTTGCTTTCTTCTCTGACATTTTTTATAAAAATTATTGTTTTGGTTAAAGTTGATGAGTGATAGTTTGATTAATTAATCCATTATAAAAGGGTAATCCTGCTGCACGTAAACATCTTTTAATAATTCATCATCGGAAGGCCATGGGCTTTCTTCAGCGAATTTCACAGAATCTTCCACTTCAAGTCTTACCCTTTCCACTATAGCTTCGATATCTGCATCCGGAACGCTGTATTGTTCTTTTAACACTTTAAGCACGTGCTCAATCGGGTCTTTCTCTTTATATTCTTCCAGTTCTTCCTTGGTGCGGTATTTCTGTGGATCACTCATACTGTGCCCTTTGTACCGGTAGGTTTTTATTTCCAGTAAGGTTGGTCCGCCTTTTTCTCTTGCTCGGTTCACGGCGCGTAATACGGCATTATGCACATCTTCAGGGCTCATGCCATCTACGCTGTCGCTTGGCATTTCGTAAGCATCTGCCAGCTTGTAAATATCAAGTGTTTTACTGGTGCGGGCTACAGAAGTTCCCATTGCATAATGATTATTCTCGCAGATGAAAACTACCGGGAGATCCCATAACATCGCCATATTGAACGTTTCGTGCAGCATTCCCTGGCGGGCAGCACCATCGCCAAAAAAGCAAAGGACCACATTTTGTGTACCGTTGTAACGCTCCGCAAAAGCCAACCCTGCACCCGTGCCAATCTGCGCACCAACAATACCGTGGCCGCCAAAGAAGTTTTCCTTCACACCAAAAAAGTGCATACTTCCACCTTTTCCTTTACTACAGCCTGTAGCCTTTCCGTAAAGTTCCGCCATACAGCTTTTTGCCGTAATTCCTTTCGCTATGGCCAGGGCATGGTCACGGTAGATGCGCGAGCTCGGGCACCAGGCCTGCCGGCTCCCCGGCCCCAGCGTCCGGCCCTCGTGGTCGACCGGCAGGATCTCGGGGTGG
>JAKFCK010000113.1:0-3715 GCA_036676685.1 Chitinophagaceae bacterium
CGCCACTGGATAGCAGTATCACAACAGGAAGTGGACAACATGGTGCAGGAAGCGCTGGATGATGTGGGCCTTGCCCACACACTGGAAATGATGCCAGCCGAACTTTCGGGTGGAATGCGTAAAAGGATAGCACTGGCCCGCACGCTTATCCTGAAGCCGGAGATCATTTTATATGACGAACCCACTACCGGACTGGACCCTGTGACAGCGAAAGAGATCATTGAACTGATGATAAATATCCAGGCCAAATATGGCACATCATCTCTCATCATCTCTCATGACCTTACATGCGTGCGCCTGGCAGGCGACCGGGTGGTGATATTGGTGGACGGACGCTGTTACGCAAACGATACCTATGACCAACTGGCAAAAAATAATGATCCTAAAGTGAAACAATTTTTTGAATAACCATATTATGGCAAAACGATTAATGAGTAATGTTAAGTTAGGCCTGTTTGTGATAGCAGGATTATTAGTGCTGGTGGTACTCCTGTATATGATTGGCAAAAACAGGAGCCTGTTCGGATCAACCTATGTATTAAAAGCGAGGTTTGAAAATGTGCAGGGCCTGGTAGCCGGAAACAATGTGCGATTTTCCGGTATACAGGCGGGCACAGTTAAGCGGGTGAATATCCTTAGCGACACCGTGATTGAACTAACGATGATCATTGATACCAAATTAAAACCCATCATCCGTAAAAATGCAATAGTCTCTATTGGTACCGATGGTTTTGTAGGAAATAAAGTGGTGAACATTACTCCGGCAAAAGCCCCGGCTGTTTTGGCAATGGAAGGTGATATCCTGGCCACCCGCCGATCGGTGAACACCGATGAAATGATGCAGACCTTATATAACACGAATAATGATGTAGCTATAATCGCTGCCAATTTGAAAAATACCGTACAGCAGATCAATAACAGCCGTGGCCTGTGGGATCTCCTCAATGATAAGTCCATTCCGCAGGACCTCAGGCGCTCGCTAGCCAACATCCGCGTAGCCACCGCTAAAGCCGGGCACATGGCCAATGATCTTCATAGCCTGGTAATGGATGTGAAAGACGGCAAAGGTTCTGTTGGCACTTTACTCAGGGATACATCGTTTGCACACCACCTTGATGATGTGTTGATCAAAATAAAGGATGTAGGAGAAGATGCTGATTCTTTGGCCCGTGAAATGAGCAAAGCCGTTGCAGAAATAAATACAATCGTTTCAGGAATTGACAATGATATCAATAACGGAAAAGGGACGGTTAACGCCCTGCTCAAAGATTCCGGTTTGGTAAAAAAATTAAACAGCAGCCTTGTTAATCTTCAACAAGGCACCGAAGGTTTTAACCAGAATATGGAAGCACTCAAACATAATTTTTTATTACGGGGCTATTTCCGCAAACAGGAAAAACACAAGAGAAAAGAAAACACAAACGGTCAAACAAAACAATTGTAAGAACCAGTGTCACCATGACTCGCAGAAATTTTTGGATGCAGCACGGATAACCAGGTTGAGGCGGATAGCGGCGGATTTTGTTCCACCTTTCACCGTCCACCGTCCACCGTCAAACCCTCCACCCTTTACCGTCTCCTTTTGTATACCCAAAATAAATATTTAGATTTAGCATTCAGTCAGCAGACCTTTAAGGTTTTTGAAACCTTAAAGTCTAAATCATAACCGGGTTGATGATAAAAGTTAAAAACAATAAAATGGAGTTCAGCAATAGCCCGGCCTTCAACACAAACCAATACTAACAAATGCCACACTTATCCCCCGTAAGCGCCACGGAGCGTGAAACTTTTATGGATGTACTAAGGGGTTTTGCAATCCTGGGTATTTTTATTGCTAACCTGGGTTCCGGATTTAGCGGTTTCAGGGAAGAAGACCACCTGACCGGTCCTTATCTGTTGGGAGAATGGGATCATAAAATGAGTTTCCTGCACCACATGTTCATTGAAGGAAAATTTTATTCCATCTTTAGCCTGCTCTTTGGCTGGGGACTGGCTTTGCAGTTTAAACGTGCAGAAGAAAAAGGTTTGAATGCACTGCCCACAGTAAAAAGGCGGCTGGGGATCATGTTGCTTTTGGGCGCTATTCATCTACTGGTTTGGCCAGGGGATATCGTTTTCTTTTATGCCCTGTTGGGTTTCCTTTTTTTGCCCTTCCGTAAATTGTCTGATAAAACAATGCTGATCACGGGGATTTTGCTTGTGTTGCTTCCAATCGGCTTATATGCCGCCAAAGCTCAGTGGCAATGGCTAAATGCACCTGCAGGGCTCTTGTTCCAGGCCGGCCGGCAGGTTGACGAGCATCTGCTGGGCATTTCTTCCGAAGCAGAGTATCATGCTTTTGTTAAAAACGCAGGTTGGTGGGATCTGTTAAAAGGGAACCTCTCCGGATTTTTTTACCGGTATGGTTATTTATTTTTTGTGAGTCGTATCCCTAAAGTACTCGGCCTTTTTTTCATAGGGTATGCACTGGGCCGCTCGGGGTTTTACAAGAACATCACGCAGCATAAAAAGACGGTTTTTTGGATAATAGGCCTGGGCCTGCTTATCGGCCTGCCTGCTAACTTTTATCTTTCGCGGTATATGACCTACTTTATGGCGGATTACTGGAACCTGAAACGTAACGGTTTTTACCAAACCCTTGCTTACGCCCTTGGCGTAGCTCCCCTGGCCATGGTGTACGTTGGCATATTTATGTTAACCTTTCAAACATATGCGGGCAAAAAAATATTATCTGTACTGGCGCCTGTAGGCAAAATGGCTTTTACCAATTATTTCATGCAATCGCTGATAGGGCATTTTGTGTTCCTGAATGCGGGGCTGGGTTACTCCGGCCAGGTAGGTCCGGTTTATTATACCTTGTTCGGCATTGCGGTGTTTATCCTGCAGATTTTCATGAGCACTGCATGGTTGAGGTTCTTTAATTACGGTCCTATTGAGTGGTTATGGCGAAGTGCCACATATAAAAAATGGCAGCCGATGAAAAAGCAGGTATTCGTAGCCGTTAACGACAAGTGAGATTTTCCCGGACTACCGGGTCTTTATTACAAGTTGCCGGTACTGCAGGAATGTTATTTAGATCCGCAGTGGTCTCGAAGCAAAACGACCTGGTCATACGGTACTCATTCCACATTTATCCCGCAAGAAGCGTTCAACATTCAAAACAACCCTTTTTCCGCTGCCTCAATTATGTTCTTCACATCCAAACCATATTTTTTTAATAACTGATCCGGAGTTCCGCTTTCTCCAAAAGTGTCCTGTGTACCTACATATTCAAGAGGGATAGGGAAATTTTTTGTCGCGATGTGGGCTATGGCATCACCTAATCCGCCAATAACATTATGTTCTTCTGCAGTTACGGCGCATTTGGTTTTGCGGATAGAATTTAATACAGCTTCTTCATCAATGGGTTTGATCGTATGAATATTGATTACTTCCACGCTGATACCTCTTTCTTCCAGTGCTGCTCCCGCCTGGATAGCGTTCCAGACCAGGTGGCCGCAGGCGAAAATGGTGAGATCCGTACCTTCTGAAAATTTTTGTGCTTTTCCTAAAACAAAAGGCTCTTCCGGGTTGGTAAACATCGGCCAGGCCGGGCGACCAAATCGTAAATAAACCGGTCCTTCCATTTCAGCGATCGCCATAGTAGCGGCCTTGGTTTGCTGGTAATCGCAGGGAACAACAACGGTCATACCCGGCAACATTTTCATCATACCAA
>JAKFCK010000114.1:0-12189 GCA_036676685.1 Chitinophagaceae bacterium
TGGATTAACAGCGAATACGAAAAAATAAAATGAAATTACTTGAGGATATTTTGGTCATTGATTTCAGCCAGTTTTTATCTGGTCCTTCTGCGGCATTGCGCCTGGCGGATATGGGCGCCCAGGTGATAAAAATTGAGAAGCCCGGCCTGGGAGATATCTGTCGGCAACTGTATGTTTCAGATACGATGATCGAGAAAGAATCCACGATCTTTCATGCGATCAACAGGAACAAAAAAAGTTATAGAGCCGACCTTAAAGATCCCGGGGATCTCGAAAAGGTGAAACAATTGCTGCTGGCAGCAGATGTCATGATGCACAATTTCCGTCCGGGTGTAATGGAACGACTGGGCCTCGATTACGAGACAGTAAAAAAAATAAATCCGACCATAGTGTATGCAGAAATAAGCGGCTACGGCACGGAAGGTGGATGGAAAGATCTGCCAGGCCAGGACCTGTTGTTGCAGGCGGCATCGGGACTTACCTGGTTGAGTAATAACCACGATGAATCTCCGACACCAATGGGGGTAGCTGTAGTGGATATCCTGGCAGGAACACATATTTGCCAGGGCATACTGGCCTCCCTGTACCGGCGGGGATTAAATGGCGAAGGGGCTTTGGTGCAGGTGAGTATGTTTGAGAGCATTCTTGATTTTCAATTTGAAGTGCTCACCAGTTATTATAATGACGGCAACCAGCTGCCACTCAGGGGGGCAATAAATAGTGCCCATGCCTACATTGCTGCGCCATATGGAATTTATAAAACAAAGGATGGTTACATTGCATTGGCAATGACAGACATCTTGTTACTTGGCAGGTTGCTGGTATGCAAAGAACTGGAGCAATTTCACAACAGTAATGACTGGTTCAGCCAGCGGGATGTTATCAAAAAAATACTGGCCGATCATCTTTTGGCTGGTACGGTAACACAGTGGCTGGGTATACTGGAACAAGCGGATATATGGTGTGCACCCGTAATGAACTATGATGAGTTAATACAGCAGGAAGGATACAAAGTCCTTAATATGGAAATAACAGTAAAAACCAGTAACGGTCTCCTGGTGAAAACGACGCGCTGCCCCATAAGGGTAGACGGGCAGGTGATGGTATCAGCTGTCGGGGCCCCACAACTTGGTGAACATAATTTGGAAATAGAAAAAGAATTTTTAAGGCAAAAGGAAGCAGTAGAAAAGTGAATCACTGAATTTTTAAAATACAACCGTGCAGCAAATTATCGATACCCACATTCATGTCTGGAACTTTGACAAAGCCACCTATCCCTGGCTGGATGGAAATACCTCGCTGCTAAACAGGACCTATCATATCGGGGAAATCGAAGAGGAAAGAAAAGGGCTGAATATTACCGGCGGTGTTTTGGTGCAGGCCTCCAATAACCTGGAAGATACGAACTGGATGCTGGAGGTTGCTGCGCAAACAGGGTGGATAAAAGGCGTTGTGGGCTGGTTGCCATTGACTGATTCGGCTGCCACCTCCCAATTACTGGAAGAAAAATACTTAAAAGAGGATTATTTCAAAGGGGTGCGCCATTTGATTCATGACGAAGCAGACCCGATGTGGCTCCTGCAGCCGGCCGTATTGGATAGTTTAAGGTTATTGGCCTCTTATAATATTTCTTACGATGTCGTAGGTGTATTGCCTGAACATATCAGGACAGTGCTAAAAGTGGCAGAAAAAATACCCGGGCTCAGGATGATATTTGATCATTTAAACCAGCCACCTATTCAGCAGGAGGAAAAATTCGGGGAGTGGGGGGATTTAATGAAAGCTGCATCGGGGCATTCAAACTTTTATGCTAAAATTTCAGGCCTTGGTACAACGACAGGTAAAACGGCAGGATGGACCGCCGCTGATATCAAGCCCTATGTAGCGTTTATACTGGAACAATTTGGTACGGATAGATGCTGCTGCGGGGGAGACTGGCCCGTGTCTCTATTAGCCGGGAGCTACAAGGATACATGGCAGTCTTATATAGAGGTAGTTCAGCAATTGATAACCAGTGCCGATAGCGATAAAATATTATTCAGCAATGCTCAACAGTTTTATAAACTAAAAAAATAATTTCAAACAAATTATGGAGGTAATTAACGGTGTACTCTTTCATGCAGCAGGAGCCTCCAGTGCTGCTTTATGTTATACGCCACAAAAAAAAGTAAGTGGGTGGAGTTGGCAAACTTACTGGCTTACACAGGCGTTTGTATGCTGGTTTGTCTTGCCCTTGCTTGTAGCTTACCTTACCATACCGCAATTATTTACAGTATTACGGGAGGCGCCGGCAGGAGCCATGCAAAAGTCTTTTTTCCTCGGCATGGCTTATGGTATAGGCGGGACCGCTTTCGGAATCGCAATCCGGTATGTGGGATTTTCCCTTACTTATGCCATTGCGGTGGGCATAAGCTGTGTTTTGGGTACCTTGCTGCCTCCGCTGGTGCATGGCACACTGGGTGAGGTCATGAACAGTTATGGGGCTTCTTACCTGGTGACGGGTATTGGTTTGGGAGCTGCAGGTATTGCGTTGTGTGGCCTGGCCGGGAGATATAAAGAAAAAGACCTTGAAAGATTGCAAAAGAGTAAAGCCGATTTTTCATTGGCAAAAGGTTTGCCCCTTTGTTTTCTTGCGGGGATATTGTCAGCCTTGTATGGTTTTTCATTAGACCAGGGACAGCCCATTGCAGATGTGGCGTTTAAATACGGGGCCGGGAATTTCCAGGGCAACGTAATTTATATATTTTCCAACACGGGTGCGTTTGTAGCTACGGTTTTGTATTGTTTGTACCTGCACAATAAGGAAAAAACTTTTCACCAGTTTTTTGCACCGGGTAATACAGGGTTGGTTAAAAATTATCTGATGTCTGTACTAACGGGTTTCCTGTGGTATGGCCAGTTTTTCTTTTATGGTCTCGGTCATGTGCGTATGGGCAATTATAAGTTTAGCAGCTGGGCCATTCATATGATCATGCTGGTACTATTGAGTGCGGTAGCAGGACTGCTGATGAGGGAATGGAAAAACTGTGGTGAAAAAACAATGCGGTTGTTATGGATTGCATTGGCAGTATTGATAACGGCTGTTTTATTGCTGACGTACGGGAATTATCTCGGAAGCACTGAATAGCAGGTTTTTTTTAACGATTGCTGGTAAATTTATGCAGAAAAATTTGACATCGCCATCTTTACAGTTACCGGTTTATATCATCGGTGCCGGCGGTATTGTCAATACTGCTCATTTGCCGGCATACCAGATTGCGGGCTATAATGTGCAGGGTATTTATGACCTGGATTTTAGTAAGGCTTCAGCTACGGCGGAAAAATTTAATATTCCCCGGGTTTTTAAGGGTATGGAAGAAATGATTGCGGGTCTTCCTTCGAATGCTGTGATAGATATAGCTGTACCGGGTAACCGGATCATTGAAGTGTTGGAAAAATTGCCTGGCGGGGTTACGATATTACTCCAAAAGCCCATGGGTGATACGTTTGAGGATGCGAAGCAAATACTTTCTATAACACGCAGCAAAAAATTACTCGCGGGCATTAATTTTCAATTGCGTTATGCACCTTATATCCTGGCAGTAAAAGACCTGGTCAGTAATGGCCATTTGGGCGAGTTGAATGATATCGAAGTGAATGTAAATGTGTATACACCCTGGGATATGTGGGATTACCTTGCCGGTTCTTCCCGCGTAGAGATATTATACCACAGCATCCACTATATAGACCTGATCAGGAACCTGCTGGGCAATCCTCAATCAGTATTTGCAAAAACTACCCGGCATCCATCGATGCCTAAGCTGGCTTCAGTAAGAAGTAATATTATCATGGATTACGGGGATATGATCAGCGCGAATATTCTCACTAATCATTGCCATATTTATGGCACTCCAAAGCAACAGTCCTATATTAAACTTGAAGGCAATAAGGGAGCTGTAAAAATAAACTTCGGCGCATTGATCGATTATCCAAGAGGAGCGGCTGATAGTTTTGAGTACATCCTGTTGGATGGTAGTGTAAATCCGCAGTGGCAGAAAATGAAAATAGAGGGCAGCTGGTTCCCCCATGCATTTATTGGTAGTATGGAACAGATGATGCTGGCAGCAGGAGGCAGCATTGACCGGCCGGATAACAGCGTTGAAGATTGTATTGATACCATGGCCTGCGTAGAAGCAGCATATCTGAGTAACGAGAAAGGCGGCGTTACCCTCAGGGAAATTTACCAACAAAAATATTCGGGCAGCAGTGCTTAACATTTTTTATAAAAAAATATTGCAACCATAACCATGATAAGCACCATAAAAATAAAATTAAAAAGCATAAAAGGGTTGAGCAGAAGCAATTGTACCACGGCTTTTTCCATCTTGTTATTTTCTTTTTTATCTCATACGGCTTCCTCACAACAACCGGCATTTCCCGGGGCAGAGGGGTTTGGCAAATATGCCACCGGTGGCAGGGGAGGCCAGGTAGCAGCAGTTACCAACCTGGATGATGATGGAGAAGGGAGTTTAAGAAGGGCGCTGGAAAAATTTCCCGGTGAGCCACTCACGGTCATTTTCAAAGTCTCCGGCATCATTGAATTAAAATCTAAAATACAGATCAAGCGGAGTAACCTCACTATCGCTGGACAAACAGCCCCGGGTGATGGCATCTGTTTAAAGGGCCATTCGCTGATACTGAACGGTGCTTCTTCAAAAGGCAATCATGGCAACATCATTATTCGTTATATACGCTCACGGCCAGGTGGCACATTAAAGACCGGCCTTTATGGTTTTGATATGGAAAACTGTCACGATGTGATTGTAGACCATTGCAGTTTTAGCTGGGCCAATGAAGAATGTGCAGCAATGTATGATACTAAAAATACCACGGTACAATGGTGTATTGTAAGCGAAGGATTGTATGAAGCGGGCCATGCCAAAGGCCATCGTTCTTATGGAGGAGTATGGGGTGGGCAGTACGCTAGCTTTCATCACAATTTAATTGCGCATCAAAACAGCCGGGCGATACGGTTTAATGGCGCCAGGGCACATGATACCATCGCGTTGATCGATTACCGGAATAACGTAATTTATAACTGGGGGAATGCAAATGCTGCTTATGGCGGTGAAGTAAATATAGCCGGCGGCGTTTCGCAGGTAAATATTGTAAACAACTACTACAAACCGGGGCCTGCAACACCTGCTACCTTAAAATTTGTTAATGCGTCCTACCAGGAGGAGAAGTCTAAAGGAACAGGGGAGTGGTTCCTTGATGGGAATGTTATGGAAGGGGATAAAAATCTGACTAAGAAAAATACCAGGGGACTTGATCTGTCGGAACAGGGATACCCTAAAAAAGCTGCCGCAAGCGTTTCTTTCGTTATTGCAGCCCCATTGCCGGAGCAGTCAGCTAAAGATGCATACGAAGCTGTGTTAAAATCTGCAGGGGCAATATTCCCCAGAAGAGATGCAGTGGATGAAAGGGTGATTCACGAAACAAAAACGGGTACTGCAACCGGGAAGGGGGTTTTTGGCAAACCGGGTATCATAGATGATCCCAGGGTTGTGGGTGGCTGGCCGGAATATAAATCTGCTACAGCTCCATTAGACACAGATGAAGACGGCATGCCGGATGAATGGGAAAAAAAGAAAGGTTTGAATCCAGACAATGCAGCTGACAGGAATAAGTCAGATCACCATGGGTATACCATGCTTGAGAATTACTTAAATGAAATCACCCATGTGAAATAAGTACTATGAAAAACAGCCTCCTCATATTGGTTATTTTGGTCTATCACCCGGTTACTGCACAGGTCCGGATTGAAAATAACTTTAAAACCGCCCGCACAAATTATGCTGTTCAAAAATTGCAGTTAGTGATCAATGAATGTAAACTGGGTGGAATAAAACATTTTATAAAAATTGATACTGCAGTCAATAACCGGAAAGAAAGTTTTTCTATTTCAGTCAATAAAGGGTCTACCATTATTACCGGGAATGATGAATCCGGGATCTTATACGCTTGCCAGGAACTGGCGCAGAGGATCAAAGCAGCTAAAGCCCTTCCACAAAGTTTAAAAATTACAGATGCACCGGAAATGGTGTTACGCGGCGCCTGTATTGGTTTACAAAAATCAACTTACCTGCCCGGCAGGAACGTTTATGAGTACCCTATCACCCCCGAAACTTTCTCCTGGTTTTACGATAAACAATTATGGCTACAAGTATTGGATTCTATGCTGGAGAACCGGATGAACTCGTTATATCTCTGGAACGGCCATCCCTTTGCTTCGCTGGTCAAACTCAAAGATTACCCTTACGCGGTAGAGGTGGATGATGCTACTTTTAAGAAGAATGAAGAGATGTACAGGTTCCTCACCACGGAAGCGGATAAACGTGGCATATGGGTGATACAAATGTTTTACAATATTATTGTCTCCGAACCTTTTGCCAAATACCATAATATAAAAACGCAGGAACGGGAACGGCCAATAATTCCGCTGATCGCAGATTATACAAGAAAGTCTATAGCAGCATTTGTTGAAAAATATCCGAATGTGGGTTTAATGGTTTGCCTGGGCGAAGCCATGGAAGGAGTGGGCAAGGATGATATTGAATGGTTCACCCAAACAATTATTCCCGGCGTAAAAGACGGCCTGAAAGTTTTGGGGAAAACCGAAGAACCCCCGATCGTGTTACGGGCGCATGATACAGATGCGCCGGCAGTGATGAAAGCGGCGTTACCATTATATAAAAATTTATACACGGAGGCTAAATTTAATGGCGAAGCATTGACCACCCCCAGGCCGCGTGGCGCCTGGGCAGAACTCCATCAAACCCTGAGCAAAGCCGGGAGTGTACATATCCAGAATGTACACATACTTGCCAACCTTGAGCCTTTCCGTTATTCTGCCGCAGGTTTTATCCAATTATGTGTACAGGGTATGCATGAAGTAATGGGAGGAAATGGCCTGCATTTGTATCCACAGGCTTCCTATTGGGACTGGCCTTATTCAGCTGACAGCGTGAGGGGCACAAGATTACTGCAGGTAGAAAGAGACTGGATCTGGTATAAAGCCTGGTCAAGATATGCATGGGCCGCTAACCGGAATTATTTTGATGAGGTAGAGTATTGGGGAGGCCTGACAGCATCACAATATGGCTGTAGCCGGGAAGACGGTAAAAAAATTATGGATGCCAATGAAAGTGTTGGTGAAATTGCTCCAAAATTACTCAGGCGATATGGCATCACGGATGGCAACAGGCAGACCCTCACACTGGGTATGTTAATGACACAATTGATCAATCCCTTCCGCTATGGATTATTTACATTATTGTATGAAGGCGAAAGCCCCGAAGGAGAAATGCTGATCGAGTATGCTGATAAAGAATGGAGAGGTGAGCCACATGTAGGCGAAACACCAAAAGATATTATGATCCAGGTGAAAGGACACGCCACAAAAGCAGTTGGCAAAATTGAAGCCGCCTCGGCTGGTATCACGAAAAATAATGAAGAATTCCTGCGGCAGAAAAATGATATAAAATGTTATCGTGAGTTGGCTTTCCACTATTCCGAAAAAGCGGAAGCTTCAATTGATATATTGCGATACAAGTATAGTAATAATATCGCCGACCTGGAAAAAGCGCTTCCGCACCTGCAGCAAAGCGTAGAACACTACAGGGAGTTGGTAAACCTTACCAAAGGGACTTATCTCTACGCCAACAGCATGCAGACACAACAAAGGAAAATTCCTATGCGTGGTGTAAATGGCACATACAAACATTGGAGTGAGATGCTGCCGGTATTTGAAACTGAGTTGAAAACATTTCAATCTAAAATTGATTCCCTGAAGACATCGTCTGCAACAAAAGTAAAAGAGCGCAAGCCATTCCAACAGGCAGATGTGAAGTTGAAAGGTACACCTGTTGTATTACAGGAAGCTGGAGCGCTCTATAGTGATACCAGCATTCGCGTCAAACAACTGGCGGCAGAACTGAAAGGGTTGAAAGCAATACAGCTTTCATTCAAACAACAGCTGGCCCGGCCCACTGAGATCAGCTTTGTTGCAGATAAGCCGGTGAAAATATTGGTAGGCTATTTTAAAACACAAAGTGCTGCATTTACTACTGATACGGTATTTGCAAGAGCACCTGAACTGGAGACAAATGCAAGTGCCGATGATTATGGCCAGGCAGAAATAAAGATTTCCAACGCTATAGCATTAGAAGGCATGCCACCGGTAAATATCCATTCCTATTCTTTCAAAGCAGGGACTCATACGTTGAAGCTGCCAAAAGGTACTTGTTTAGTACTCGGTTTTGTAGATGGTATGCAGGTGATCCCGGTTTATGATGCAATGTTGATGAGTGATGCGAAAAATAAAAATATTGATTGGTTATTTGAGTAAGGTCAGAAAGTATATGTAATGAAAAAAACTATTTTTATAATAATTACCGTCTCATGTTTTTGTTTAGCAGTAACCGCACAACGGTCTTACGATGTTACAAAATATGGTGCAAGGAATGATAGCAGTAAGTTGGCAACCAAAGCCATTGCAAATGCCATCGCAGCTGCCTCAAAAGCAGGTGGCGGCACGGTGTATTTTCCCGCAGGTAAATACTTAACAGGCGCCATTCATCTCAAAAGCAATATCACCATCTTTATTGATGCAGGAGCTGAGCTACATTTCTCCGACAACTTTGATGATTACCTTCCCATGGTGCAAAGCCGGTACGAAGGCGTGGATGTGATGAGTTTTTCGCCGTTGTTCTATGCGTATAAAGCCGAAAATATTTCCATCATTGGCCGTGGACTGATCAACGGGCATGGTAAGAAATGGTGGGATTATGCACTCACTTTTTATAAAAACCAAACGAAGAGAAATAAATATCAGCTGCTGTTCGATAGTTTGAATAAAAATATCCTTTTGCCGGATGATCCAACACAGATGAAACGCGGGTTTCTGCGTCCACCATTCATTCAACCTTTGTATTGTAAGAACGTGTTGATCGAGGGTATTACCATCACCAACTCGCCTTTCTGGACCGTAACACCTGAATTTTGCGAAAATGTAACCATTAAAGGGGTGACGATTGATAATCCGAAATCCCCCAACACAGACGGTATCAATCCGTCAAGTTGCAGGTATGTCCATATTTCCGATTGTCATATCAGTGTTGGTGATGATTGTATTACCATTAAATCCGGGAAAGATTTGCCAGGCCGGACAAAAGCTACCCCCGCCGAAAATTATACCATCACCAACTGTACCATGCTGAGCGGACACGGCGGTGTGGTGATCGGTAGTGAAATGAGTGGTGATGTAAAGAAGATCACTATTAGCAATTGTGTGTTTGACGGAACAGACAGGGGAATCCGGATCAAAACCACCAGGGGGAGAGGAGGAGTAGTGGAAGATATCCGGATAGATAATATTGTTATGAAAAATATCAAAGCTCAGGCAATCGTACTGGATATGGAATATTCCCGTACACAACCTGAGCCGGTAAGTGAGCGAACGCCGCGGTTCCGTAATATCAGGTTCAGCAACATTACTGCCTATACAAAGCAGGCCGTCTACATTAACGGTCTGGATGAAATGCCTGTGAGTGAAATCAGCCTGAGTGATGTGGTGTTTGAAGCAGAAACCGGGATTACGATCCGCAATGGAAAAGATATTGAACTGCACAACGTGCGGGTGAATGTTAAAACCGGTCCGTCTTTATCTGTTGAGAAAACAGAACGATTGCTGATTGACGGTTTTGTTTCTGCTAAACCAATCACAACAGCTCCACTCATTCGCTTAACCAATGTCCGGGATGGATTGTTGCAGAATAGCTGGCCCTTCAACCCAACTAAAAGCTTTGTTGAAATAAGCGGATCTGATACAAAAAATATCATTTTTAAGAACAACACTTTGGGTGATGCCGAAGTTATTGTTGCAGATGATGTAAAGAAGGTAGAGGTCAAAAAGTGAATAGCCCCGGTAGATGTCGGGCCCATGTTATAAAAGAGTGTTACTTGAAAATAATTTAAAAGAAGGAATAACGATGATAAACAAATTAAAATACATGGTTCTTGCTGTTGTTCTATCCGGCACCCATCTTTTACAGGCACAGGACCTGAAGCTGTGGTATAATAAACCAGCTGTAAAATGGACAGAAGCATTACCGATAGGCAATGGGCGTATTGGCGCCATGTTATTTGGCGGTATTGAAAATGATCGTATACAGTTTAACGAAGAGACGCTGTGGAATGGAGAGCCGAGAGCGTACAGCCGCCCGGGCGCTTATAAATATTTAGAAAGCATTCGTCAGCTATTGTTCGAGGGCAAGCAGAAAGAGGCCGAGGCTTTAGCGGAAAAAGAGTTCATGGGATTGAAAAGCTATGATGGTGAAAAAGCCGGTTGGATAGCAAAAGTTACAGCTGAAAAGAAATATGCCGCGCCGACTTTTGATGACAGCAAATGGAAGGCAATGACAGTGCCGAGCTGGGATGGATGGGAAACTGTTGGCTTTGCCGGATTGGACGGTGCGGTGTGGTTACGCACTAGTTTTGTACTGCCAGCGGATTGGGAAGAAGAAGATATAGTATTTGATTTTAACCGGATTCGCGATCAGGATTATACCTATGTGAACGGCGTGTTGGTGGGCAGCCAGAAAAATACTGAAGCTAGAAAATACACAGTCGCAAAAAATATTCTCCACAAAGGAAGAAACACCATTGCCATATTAGTGCTCAACTTTTCTGATAAGGGCGGAATTTATGGTTATAAGGATACTACAAAACATATTGGTTTTTATCCTTTAAATAATGAAACTGCAAAGATCTCGTTGAATGGCCAATGGAAATATATTGTAGTGAGCGATAACCCGCCACCGGTGGGGGAGTACCAGGCATCTTATCAACCGTTTGGTGATCTGAACCTGGAGTTTGCCAATACAACAGGCGCAGTGAATTACAGGAGGGAGTTGGATATTGCAAATGCTATTGCTGCTACTAATTATACGGTAAACGGGGTTAGTTATAAAAGAGAATATTTTGTTAGTGCACCTAACCAGGTAATGGTTATTTATCTCAGCGCATCTCAAAAATCAAAAATAAGTTTTACAGCTGCATTAAGCAGCCCCCATAAAAACTATACGGTTACAAAGGTTAATAATGATCTCGTGTTGTCGGTCAAAGTAAGAACGGGTGTTTTACGTGGCGAAAGTTACCTGCGTGTTGTTACAAAAGCCGGAACATTAAGAATTGATAAGGGGAAATTGATCATTAGTAATGCTGATGATGCAACGATCTATCTTACGGCAGGCACGAACTACAAAAATTATAATGACATTACCGCAGATCCAACATTGCCTTGTATTAAGGCATTGGCTTCTGTTGCTGGCAAAACTTATCGGCAAATTAAAGCAGCACATCTTTCCGAGTATAAAAAATGGTTCAATACATTCTCGATTGTAATGGGCGATGGTAAAAAGGCCGCTTTGTCTACGGGGGACCGCCTGGATAATTTTGTAAAAGGTGACGATGCTTCTTTTGCTGCTTTATATGTACAGTATGGAAGATATTTGTTGATCTCCTCTTCAAGGCCTGGTACAAGACCTCCTAATCTGCAAGGTATCTGGAACGATCTTACCAATCCACCATGGGGAAGTAAATACACAACCAACATTAACGCTGAAATGAATTACTGGCCTGCGGAGTTATTAAATTTGTCTCCTATGCACGAACCATTGTTTGATATGATCGGTGAATTAGCCGTCACAGGGAAGCAAACAGCAAAAGACCATTACAACGCCCCGGGGTGGGTCTTACATCATAACACCGATCTGTGGAGGGGTACTGCCCCGATCAACGCTGCCGATCATGGTATCTGGCAAACGGGTGGAGCATGGTTATGCCAGCATTTATGGGAACGTTATCTCTTTACACAGGATAAAAGCTTTTTACGCAACAGGGCTTACCCTGTCATGAAGGATGCCGCATTGTTCTTCAACAGCGTTCTTGTAAAGGATCCAAAATCAGGTAATCTCATCAGCTCACCATCCAACTCCCCCGAGCAGGGAGGTTTGGTTGCCGGACCCACGATGGACCACCAGATCATCCGTACATTGTTGAAGAATGTAATTGATGCAAGTGAAATTCTGGGGATAGACCTGGCATTGCGAAATGAATTAAAAGAAAAATATAAAAAGATCGCTCCGA
>JAKFCK010000115.1:0-4972 GCA_036676685.1 Chitinophagaceae bacterium
GAATGGCCCGTTTATTTGCCGGAAGGGGCTAACTGGTACGACTTCTGGACAGGCAGGCATATCCGTGGCGGACAGGTTATCAAAACAGCTGCACCACTGGACAAAATTCCACTGTTTGTAAAAGCAGGTTCAATTATTCCGATAGGAAAGCTTATGCAATTCACATCCGAAAAGCCGGCAGATACACTTGAAGTGCGTATTTACCGGGGGGCAAATGCTGCGTTTAACTTATACGAAGATGAAGGCGATAACTACAATTATGAGAAAGGAAAGTATACAGTAATTCCATTCCAATGGAATGAAAAAGAGCAGGTTTTAACTATCGGTACCTTGCAAGGCGCTTATGCCGGTTACCTTAAAAAGAGAATTTTCGAAATCGTTTTTGTAAATGAAGTAGACGGCATCAATACAAATGAAGAAGCTGTAAAAAGGCAGGTCTCATATATAGGGAAGAAAACAAACGTCAACAAGGGGAAATAAATAATTAAGTCATTCAATCCATTGCAGGTAAAGGTTAAGATGAAAAAACGAATCATGCCTGTTTGTTATAATGAAATAAAAAAAACAATAGCAATATGAAAAAATTTCTCGCAGGTCTGGCAGCACTTTTTGTTCCGGCTCTTGTTAACGATGTGCGGGCACAGGAAAAACAGGCGCAGAACCCGATCATCTTTGCCGATGTTCCCGATATGTCAATGATTCGTGTGGGCGGTACTTACTACATGAGTAGTACCACTATGCATATGAGCCCTGGGGTACCCATCATGAAATCGAAAGATCTTGTGAATTGGAAGTTGATAGCCTATGCTTACGACACGTTGGCCAGTTTGGATGCTTTAAACCTGGAAAACGGCAAAAGCACTTATGGCCGTGGATCATGGGCAAGTACCATTCGATTTCACAAAGGCACTTTTTATGTGAGCA
The DNA here is from genome assembly GCA_036676685.1 of Chitinophagaceae bacterium. GTDB lineage: Bacteria > Bacteroidota > Bacteroidia > Chitinophagales > Chitinophagaceae > Ferruginibacter. Next base: position 925 of record JAKFCK010000115.1, read on the forward strand.
CGTTTGCACAAACAACCGGCAGGACCCATATTTATTCAACGAAAAATTTGGAAAAAGGCCCCTGGAAAGTTTCGTCTTTTAAACCTTCGTATCACGACCACTCCTTGTTTTTCGATGATGACGGTAAAGTATACATGATCTATGATGCAGGCAGGTTAAAAGTGGTTGAACTAAATGCAGATCTATCAGGTGTGAAACCTGGAACAACAGAACTGGTAATCATTGAAAACGCCAGTGCACCCGCCGGCAATAATATTAATCTCCAGGCTGAAGGTTCTCAATTGTTTAAGGTAAATGGTAAATATTACCTGTTCAACATTACATGGCCACGCGGCGGTATGCGTACCGTCGTTATTCACAGAGCCGATAAAATTACAGGGCCCTGGGAAGGGCGACTGGCCTTGCAGGATTTAGGTGTAGCGCAGGGTGGCATTATCAACACAAAAAAAGGTGAGTGGTATTCATACCTGTTTAGGGATTATGGCGCTGTAGGCCGTATTCCTTATCTGGTGCCGGTAAAGTGGGAAGACGGATGGCCTGTTCTGGGAGTAGACGGAAAAGTTCCCACATCCCTTGATCTGCCCGCAAGCAAAGGATTAATACCGGGCATCGTTGTATCCGATGAATTCAGCCGTAAAAAAAGGCACGTTGCTTTGCCCCTTGTTTGGCAATGGAACCACAATCCCGACAACCGGCTTTGGTCGGTTAGCGAAAGAAAAGGTTTCCTGCGGTTAAAAACCGGCCGGATCGATACCAGTTTTTTGTTAGCGAAAAATACATTAACGCAACGCACTATCGGCCCTGTGTGTTCCGGTTCTACCATGCTTGATCTATCGAATATGAAAGAAGTCGACTTTGCCGGTCTTGCCTTGTTGCAGAAGAGATACGGTCTTATTGGTGTGAAGGACAGCAGCGGTACCCGGTCGATCGTAATGGTGAGTGCAGAATCTGAGAGGCCGGTGCAAATGCAACAAATACCACTTCAGCAAAATCATATTTACCTGAAGGCGGAATGTGATTTCAGGGACCGGAAAGATATCGCCCATTTTTTTTACAGCCTCGATGGTAAGTCATGGAAAGCTTTCGGTTCCCCGCTGAAAATGGCTTATACATTACCACACTTTATGGGTTACCGTTTTGGACTGTTCAATTATGCGACAAAACAACCGGGAGGTGCTGTTGATTTCGATTACTTCCATATTTCAGATAGTATTTCAAAATAATAACCGTCAAGATCATTTATACAAACAAGAAAATATTATGAAGCCTTTTATCTCCGTCTTATCACTCGCATTATTAGCAGCCAATTTTCAACCGGTACGGGCACAGCCGGCCTATACCATTACCAGCCCCGATAAAAATATCGTAGTAAGCTGTAATCCTACTGCGGCCACTTATAATATCCTGTATAAAGGCCAACCTGTCATGCAGTCCTCACGGCTGGGTGTAGTAAGGGAAGATGAAGACTTCTCAAAAAACCTGTCGTTGGTAAAGGTATCGGCACCTGTATTGGTGAAGGACCATTACAAAATGCTTAATGCCAAAAAGAAAAATATTTTTTACCAGGCAAATCAAAGAATCCTAGAAACCCGCACGCCTTCCGGTAAGAAGATGAACATTATTTTCCGGGTGTCGGATGACGGTGTGGCTTTCCGCTATGAGTTTCCGGAAAGATCTGCTGAAATTAAAAAAATAACATCGGAAGCAACCAGCTTTCATTTTAATAATGGTACAAGGGCATGGCTGCAACCTAAAACTGAAGCACAAACCGGGTTTGAACATACCAATCCATCCTATGAAGCCCATTACATGATGGACATTGCCACCGGCACAGCATCCCCCGGCAAAAATGGGTGGGTATATCCTGCTTTATTCAAGTACAACGATACGTGGATGCTGGTTACGGAAGCAGCATTGGGAAGAACATATTGTGGCACCGCATTGCAGCAACACTCTCCCGATAATGAATACAGGATAAATTTTCCTCAGTCACCGGAAGTATTTACCAATGGAGAGCCAACGCTTAACCCTGAATCGACACTGCCCTGGAAAACGCCCTGGAGAATCATTGCTGTTGGCGATTTGAAGACGATTAGTGAATCAACATTGGGTACAGACCTGGCTTTACCCGCAAAAAAAATGAACACTTCCTTTATCAGGCCGGGTAAAGCGTCCTGGAGCTGGATTTTGAAAAAGGATGATTCTACGGTTTATAGTGTTCAAAAAAGATACATAGACTTTGCGGCAGAGATGAAGTGGCAATACTGCCTGGTTGATGCCGAATGGGATAAACGAATTGGCTACGATTCGGTTAAGCTGCTTGCCGATTATGCGAAACAAAAAAACGTCGGGATGTTACTTTGGTACAATTCCGCCGGCAGTTGGAATACCGTAAAATTCACTCCTAAAGACAAACTACTGACCCATGAAGGCAGAATGAAAGAATTTGGACGGTTGAAAGAAATGGGTATAAAAGGAGTGAAAATCGATTTTTTTGCAGGGGACGGCCAATCGATGATTAACTATTACGAGGATATTTTAGTGGATGCAGCTGCAAATCAACTACTGGTAAATTTTCATGGAGCCACGCTGCCCAGAGGGTTGCACAGAACCTATCCCAATTTTATGACCAGTGAGGCAGTGCAGGGTTATGAAATGATCACGTTTAATCAGAATGATGCAAACAGGTTCCCGGCGCATGCCATCATGGTTGCCATGGTGCGAAATGCGTTTGACCCAATGGATTTTACCCCAATGAATCTTTATAGAATTCCCCGAATCAAACGGGTAACCACATCTTCGTTTGAATTGGCAACTTCCGTCCTCTTTTTATCGGGTATACAACATTATGCGGAAAGCCCGGACGGCATGATGCATGTGCCCGAATATGTCAAAGATTTTTTAAAAAAATTGCCTGGTAACTGGGACGATGTAAAGTTTATCGAAGGCTACCCAGGCAAATCATATGTAGTGGCAAGAAAGGCAGGAACTAAGTGGTATGTTGCTGGCATCAATGGCGAAAGTGTTGAAAAGAGCCTGACACTTGATTTGTCCTTTTTAAAAAATAAAAAGGGCAATTTGCTTGTTTCCGGCAACGCAACCGGTAATGAGCCTTCTTTTGAACAAAAACATGTGGTGTTGCCACTAACAGGAAAACTAAATATTACACTGAAAGCAAATGATGGATTTGTAGCAGTGTTTGAATAACCAGCAGGTAACAAAGTCATTTTAAAATTTAAAATCAATTGATATGTTTAAGAATACACTAAAAGGAATATTGATCGTGGTGTCCGCTTTTCTACTGTTTGAATCTTGTTCAGGCAGCGGGAAAACAACAGGCTCAAAATCTACAGCTACCCAGGGTTTAAAAGATTATTACAAGGAGTATTTTTTAATGGGTGTTGCTGTTGCCCCGAGGATGCTGCATGGCGAAGATTCAGCACTGATTGTTGATCATTTTAACAGCCTGACCGCAGAAAACGCTATGAAGATGGGACCTATTCATCCCCGCGAAAATGAATACAACTGGACGGACACCGATTCCATTGTCACTTTTGCAAAACGCCATAAAATGAAAATGCGGGGCCATACACTTGTGTGGCATGCCCAAACCCCGGCATGGCTGTTTAAACATGCAAACGGCGATTCTGTTAATAAAGAAGTACTGCTGCAGCGAATGAAGGACCACATTACTACAGTGGTTAACCGCTACAAAGGCAGCATTTATGCCTGGGACGTAGTAAATGAAGCCATTGACGACAACAATTCGTTGTACCTGCGGAACACAGCCTGGTCCAGGATCTGTGGTGAGGAATTTATTGCCAAAGCTTTTGAATATGCCCATGCCGCCGACCCCAAAGCTGTTCTCTTTTACAACGATTATAATACAGAAAATCCAGGTAAACGTGACCGGATCTACCGCTTAGTGAAAAGCTTAAAAGATGCCGGGGTACCTATTCACGGCGTTGGCTTGCAAGGGCATTGGTCAGTTAACAATCCGTCAAGGGAAGAACTGGAAAAATCAATCCAGATGTTCTCCTCGCTTGGT
>JAKFCK010000116.1:0-6805 GCA_036676685.1 Chitinophagaceae bacterium
CAATATCAGCATTTGGCGATGTGTCGATATTCTGTATTAAGGCAGCCGGCACTATTCTTAAGTAAAGTTAAAAAGATGAGGCCATATTTCGTTGCCTGCCCATGCCCGTAGGGTGGCTACAGAACCGTCTCCCCCCCCCACGGCCCCGACACTCTTCCCGGGGACGAGCTATCGCCAGTTTGCCAATGGGGACGCAAATTGTGTCTATGTCTGTATATGAGCGGCTTCGGGTACTTCAACTGGTGCAAGTGTTGGGCGCTCAGCCGGCCCGGGCGTTAAAAAATTCATAATGCAACATTCACCATTCAAGTAGTCATTTCGTCCCGACAACTAATTCGATACCTTTTTTTAAACTTTTTTCTAAAACAAGCTTCGAAACACAAAGACTTACTTAGCTTTGTATTTCAAAGTACTTTTATAAAACGGGAAATTGAAAAATAAAGAATATGAATATTAAATTATTTTTTGGGATTATACTCACGCTGGCATGTGTTCCTATTGCATTTGCACAAACGCCGGAAAAAGTTAAACTCGATCAGTTTTTTGACCGGCTTGCCGAAAAGAACAAAGCGATGGGAAATATCGTCATCGCCAGGGAGGGTAAAGTTCTTTATACTCGTTCCATCGGCTACAGCCAGGTCAGCGGTACACAAAAGAAACCATTGACCGCCGCCAACAGGTTCCGGATCGGGTCGATCACCAAAATGTTCACTGCCGCGATGATCCTGCAATTTGTCGAAGAAGGAAAATTGAGGTTGACTGACACACTCCACAAATTCCTGCCGCAGGTGCCCAATGCCGGGAAGATTACTATCGGGCAAATACTCTCGCATCGTAGCGGTATACCTAATGTTAGACGCGAACAAAATGCCGGGCGAAACGTGAATACAATTCCAATGACCAATGATGAACACCTTGCCCTTATCGTCAAAGCCACACCAGATTTTGAGCCCGGCACAACATCTCTTTACAGCAACTCCGGCTATTTCCTTTTGGGTCTTATCATTGAAAAGTTATCCGGCAAATCCTACGAGGCAAATCTCCAGGAAAAGATCAGCAAAAAAATCGGGCTGAGGGATACCTACACTGCAACCGGGAACATTGACGTGAATAACAAGGAGACGCTTACCTATTTTATGATTCCTGGCAGCGACTGGAAGCAGGTGCCCGAAACGCATCCAAGCATTCTCTTCGGCGCAGGCGCTATTGTTTCCACACCGGCCGACCTGGCTAAATTCATCCAGGCGCTGTTCGACGGGAAAATTGTGTCAAAGCAGAGCCTCGGTAAGATGATAACTATGAAAGACGGCGAGGGGTTGGGAATGACGACATTTCTGTTTGCCGGCAAGACTTTCTACGGGCATACCGGCGGTGCTGACAACTACGGAGCGTGGCTCGCTTACCTGCCGGAAGAAAAACTGGCCGTCGCCTATACTACGAACGCGAAGGTTTATCCCGTAAAAGACATTGTCAGTGGCGTTGTGGACATTTATTACAACAGGCCGTTTGAGATTCCCAGCTTCGAATCCATCGCCGTCAGCCCGGAACTGCTGGACAAATATGCCGGAGTGTATGTTATGTCCGACGCTCCCGCTAAATTTACCATCACCAGGGAAGGCACCACACTGTACGCCCAACCGCCCGGAGCCCAAAGCGCCATGCCACTCGAAGCCACAGCTCAGGATAAATTTAAGATCGATAACGGCACCCCTGCCGGTATCGTTATTGAATTCAACGTGACAAAAAACCAGATGACGATAAAACGGAACGGTGGGGAGAGGGTTTTTACCCGGGAAAGTTTAAAATAGGTTTATCGATGCTGTCTTTTTAGCTCCTGTTACTCAACTGGCGGAAGTGTTCGGCATCGCCGGTATCTTCCTGCGGCGTATCATTTGCCGAAACCGCTGCACCGGTGTTGTCATTTTTCGTCTCTCTTTACCGGCCTGAATTTTAAGACTTTCAGGTTTAGGATATCACCCACATAGATATTGCCTTTGCTATCAAAGGCCAGATCATGAAACCAGGACGAAGTTCTCATAGCTGAACCTGTTCTCCCAAATCGTGTTTTACCACCAGCTGAATCAAAAACAAAAATAGTTGACCCATTCACTGAGCTATCCGTTTGTTTGGTTGGATCAAAATCAACAGCAAAAATTTGGTTTGAATGATCAATAACGACCGAGGGCAGTTGTTCTACCTGCATATCGTTTTTTAGTTCCTTTAAAAATTTACCTGCAGTATCAAATAGTTGCACCCTGTTGTTTTGCCGGTCTGCCACGTAAATCCGATTGTTGTTATCAATAGCGATTCCGTGTGGTATGATAAATTCTCCCGGCTTACGCCCATATACTCCCCATTCTTTTACATATCGGCCGTTTGGCAAAAATTTGACGATCCTGCTGTTACCATACCCGTCGCTTACATAAAATGAACCATCATCGGCAACCGCAATATCGGTTGGTTGATCAAAATGTAATGAGTCATTTCCCGGCACCTTTGCAATTCCTAATTGCATAAGTAATTTTCCCTCGTGACTGAATTTGAAAATTTGATGAAGTCCCACGTCAGTTAACCATACATTATTTTTTTTATCTACAGTTAGCCCGTGAGGCATTATGAAATAACCGCCACCCCATGAGTTAAGGATTTTCCCGGTCTCATTGTGCAATTCTAATACGGTGTGGCGGGAAATAACAGAATCAGGAAAGGGGCTGGTCCATTTGCGTCCGGCTCTGTGGAAAACGAGTATATGATCGGCGTTGTCGATTCCAATGCCGGTGGGCTGGCTGAGTATAAATCCTTTGCGCAATCCAGGCCAGTCTTTTACCAATTCATAACTGATCTGTCCCGTTTGATTTTTGTCGGCATTTTTTTTCCCCGTGCAGGACATAAAAATGCCGGTTAAAAAAAGAAATGCAATAAAAGGATCTATTCTACTTCGCATGGCTGTAAATTTTGTTCCTGTTCCTTCAGGCAGATCTTTCCGGATACACCTAATCCAATAGCCGTTACATCTTTTAAAAGTTTTCAGTCTGCATATATAATGTGCAGTGAAAATTATGGAACAACTAAAGATAAAATATTATGTATCAATTTTTACCAAGGGAGTCGTTGGTCAACACATCTTTTGGCGCCAGCGTTGAACCTGACTTCGTCAGTCCGCACCAGTACCTACAAACTGCCAGGAGTTTTCTGAAACAACTCTCCCGAAAAAACACCGCGACATCGATCTCCGGCACGGCAAAAAGGTATTTTTTTTCCAGCAGTGATAATCAATGATCATATTTCTGAAAAAAGTGGATTGCGAACATAAAAAATTCGCCTAAAAAAACTGTTGGTCTATAAATGATAAAGCCACTGCCGTGTCCCGGTAGCTATCGGGCTAAATAAGGGAACCACCCGATCCTGAAAGTATCGTCACGGAGTAGAACTCTCAGACTGACCAATCCTGCGATTTTTGTAGGAGTCAGACGGGCTTTTATCGCGCTGACTTCTTTTTCTGTCATTTTAATTGTCGCATTTGTCGCATTTCTCTTTAACCCTATTTTCTTCACGCTACTTTTAATGACCAAATATACCTGCATGTCAAAATTTATATTCTTATTCCTGCCGTTTTTGGGGCTTATTTTCAGTACCTGTGAAAAGAATCAGTAATAGGTACAATACCTGCAATAGCGCTACTCCCAACACTGCCCCATGGGTTGCCATATAGGAGTGGAGAACTTTCACCCTGTTGTACCCATTGGTGTTGAATTTACAGCTTACTTGAAAAGAGATAATTCCACTGAGTGGGTTGAGGTAGTGAATATGAGCATAGGAGCAGGTAAATATGTGTGGACCATCTACAGTAACGGTTTGTAAATCCTGGAAGATCAAACAGAGTACCCGGATGATACGCCTGATGTAAAAATTATTTTTTAGGTTTTTATAATTGATACAACACAGCGCCACTCAAATTTTAGATATGAAAAAGTTCCTTTTAATCCCGCTTCTGATCCTGTTTATTTTAACAGGCTGTCAAAAAGACAATCCCATAGCAACACCTCCCATGGCTGCCCCTCCTGTTGCTGCACCTCCTGTTGCATCACCTCCAACCGGAACAAATATCGCACCCCGGGCATTTGCAGGAGCAGATTTTTATGTAGTGTTACCAACTAATTGGGCAACTTTAAATGGGACAGTTAATGATGCTCCCGGGGATATTGTGCACCACAGCTGGAGGAAAATTTCCGGACCAGCTTCCTTTTTAATTGAAAGACCAGAATTGTTGCAAGCAGTTGTGCGTAACCTGGTGAAAGGTATTTATGAATTTGAATTAATGGTAACTGACAGAGGCGGGCTAACAGGAATGGATACTGTTACTGTGGAAGTGCGGGGTCCACACATTCCGGTTTCAAACGAACTGGTCTTCCATAACCTGCAGTGGATATTTCCATGGTATCCATCAATTGAAGTGAAAAATATCAATTTGTATCCGGCTCCAACAAAGGTCTTTATACAAAGAGATTCAAATTCTGCATGGATAGAAGTAAATCATATTTCAAATAGCTCCAACAACAATCCATATGAATACTTTATAGAAACAAGGCCAGATGGTGGTGGTATGTACACCTACGGGAGTCTATATATCGTTTATTATGGAACCATTACAGATGATAGCCCGCAGGTAAAGATCCAATTTTAAATTTTGTACACAGCAAAAGCTCACAACTTCTTTCTGCTTCTTTCCGTGATATTCGTGGATTAAGTTCGTGTTGTCCTTTAATACCCCGGGTTTAAGAAACCAGGCACAAAAAAACTTTCTGTATTTTCGAAGCCAACCTGGAACGGGAATGAAAAAAATAATAGCTGCTGTCTCACTGCTACTGGTATTTAATTACGGCCTGTGCCAGAATACTATTGGCTTACCCGACATCATCAGTTATTCCAAACAATTTTACAAAGCCGGTGCACAAAACCGCCAGGTGCGGCAGGACAAAAATGGCATCCTTTATTTTGCGAACAGCGAAGGTTTACTCAGTTTCGATGGCATCCACTGGAAAATTTACCCGCTCCCCAACAAAAGCATCGTACGCTGCCTGGAGTTTGGCCCGGATAATAAGCTCTATGTAGGCGGCCAGGATGAGTTTGGCTATTTTTCACCGGCCCCGAATGGTGAACTGACCTACCATTCGCTCAAACACCTGGTACCGGAAAAAGAAAGGTCATTTACAGATGTTTGGGAAATATATTTTTTCGGGGAACGCGCTTTTTTTCAAACCAGTAATAAAATTTTCCATGTAACCGGGAAAAATTGCAGTATTTACAGCAGCATCCATTGGCGGTTTATCACAGTTTGCAACAATCGGCTTATTGCGCAGGACTTCAACAAAGGCCTGCTTTCCTTTGAAAATGGCAGCTGGACGCCGTTTTTAAAGCAATCGGAATTGCCCCCGGATTATTTTGCCACCTCGCTCACTTCCATAGGGCAGGACAGTGCCCTGCTTACTACCGTAAAGGATGGGGTATTTCTTTTGACCGGGAATAATATTCGCAAACTGAGGTCGCCATTCCTGGATAGCATTACCGAAACCCATATCTCTGCGGCGGTGAGCGTAAATAAAGATCATATTGCACTTGCTACTAACCTGGAAGGCTGTTATATCATTGACAAAAAAGGTGCACTCATCCAAAGTTTCTCCCGCAGGGAAGGGCTGCAGAATAATAATATCCTGGATATTTTCCTGGACGAGGAAAAAAATCTCTGGCTTGGCCTGGATAACGGGATAGATTTTATTGCCTACAACAATGCGGTCAAACATATTTACCCCGGCTACCTTAATGAAGGTTCTGGTTATGCGGCCAGCGTTTACAACAACCAGTTATATCTCGGTACTTCTAATGGTTTGTATAAAACAACATTGTACCCGGGGACGGATCTCAGTTTTATCAAAGGCGTGTTTGACCTGGTGGCGAACACTAAGGGACAGGTATGGAACTTGTCCACCGTAAATGGCCACTTATTAATGGGCCATCATGACGGGGCTTTCGTGATAGAACATAACCAGGCGAAGGTGATCGATAACACATCAGGCTTCTGGACCTTTCTCCCGTTTTATAATGTACTGCCTTCTGCAGTGATGATTGCCGGGAGTTACCAGGGTATAAATTTTTATGACTATAAGGAGGGGAAGTTCACCGATAAACATGTGGTGGCACATTTTGAATCTGCAAGGTTTGTGTGTATGGAAAATGATAACATATGGATCTCGCATCCCTACAAAGGGATATACCGGGTTCGCCTTGACGGAAATGTTACAGAGATCAAACCTTACGGTGCCCCGCAAGGCGTACCAGCCGTAAATGGAAATTATATATTCAAGATCAGGAACAGTATCGTACTCACTACGGAGAGCGGCATATTTTAATACAACCAGCAAAAGGATAGTTTTGAGCCATCTGATTTTTACAACAAATTATTTGGCGGCAAAAGTATCCGGTACCTGAAGGAAGATGACTCCGGCAATACCTGGTTTGTATTTGACCAGGTGTTAGGTGTTGTGGATGTTTCTGCCTCCATGCCAAAGCTGATCTACTTCCCGGAGCTTACCAACAAATTTGTGAGTGGCTTCGAACATATCTTTCCTTTGGATAAAAACAACATATTTATTGGCGGGGACCGTGGATTTTATCATATCAATTACGAACAGTATAAAAATATCCGTTACCCCCTGCACGTAAAGATCACAACGGTGCGGGCGATAAATAGTAAGGACAGCCTGCTGTTTGGCGGTTATGTCGGCCAAATAAATGAAATGAGCAGTAC
>JAKFCK010000117.1:0-11288 GCA_036676685.1 Chitinophagaceae bacterium
GGCAAAGTCAGTGTCGAAGGGCCCCGCAACCCAGATGAAAATATCACAGTAATGTTCCTTTAAGGAAAAAGTAGGCCACGGAGAAATACAATACAATCCCGGTAACATCTACCAACGTGGCCACAAAGGGTGCAGACGATGCCGCAGGGTCAAGTTTTAATCTTTTAAGGAAAAGCGGCAGCATAGAACCTACAAGGCTTCCCCATAAAACAATACCCATAATTGATATGGAAACGGTACTGGCTACAAGGTGCCAATATTCGCCGTAATCATAAATGTGCAGTTGTTGCCAAACATATACCCGCATAAAACCGATGGTGCCCAAAATTAACCCGAGCATAAACCCGGAGATCAATTCCCTCCGCATTACCCGCCACCAGTCTGTTATTCTCAATTCTCCAAGGGCCATGGCCTGTATGATCAACGTGGAGGCCTGTGAGCCGCTATTGCCCCCGCTGCTCACTATGAGCGGGATAAACAAAGCCAGTACTGTGGCAGATTCCAACTCAAGCTGGAAATATTGCATTGCGGAGGCTGTGAGCATTTCTCCGAATAACAGGATGATCAGCCAGCCTACTCTTTTTTTGATCAGTTTCGGGATGCTGATATCAAGATATGGTTCTTCCAGGGCTTCAGTACCACCGATTTTTTGGATGTCTTCCGTAAATTCTTCACTGGCTACCCAAAGCATATCATCAATGGTGACGATGCCCAGTAAAACATTGTTATTGTCGGTAACGGCAAGGGCTACCCGGTTATTCATTTTAAACACTTCGTTGGCCGTTTCCTGGTCATCTGTGGCCTTCAGGGAGATAAACCTGTCATCCATCAGTTCGTTTACTTTCATTTCCGGCGAAGCAAGAATGATATCGCGGATCCGGAGATCATCCAGCAGTTCTCCTTTTTCGTTGATCACGTAAATCACGTCTATCGTTTCAGAATTGGTGCCGTAACGCCGGATCGTTTCTATCACTTCCTTTACTGTATTGTATTCATATACGTACACGTAATCAGGTGTCATCAGCCGGCCGACGCTGTTTTCCGGGTAGCCTAATAACTCAAGGGTGATCTTTCTTTCTTCGGGGTCAAGGGTTTTAATCAATTCCCGGACTGTGCTGTTAGGCAACTCTTCTAAAAAAGCCACGCGGTCATCAGCAGGAAGTTCATTAAGTAGTTCTGCAGATTTAAATGGCGGCAGTCCTTTGATGATCCTCTTCTGCTCTGCAAGGTCCAGGATCTTAAAAACGCTGGCTGCCCGGTGTATCGAGATGTGTGAGATGATCTGGGATTCGTAATCCGGGTTCTCGTAAATAAGTTCCGCTACATCGCTGATGTTCTGGTCATTGAGAAATTCCTGGATAGCCAGTTTGTTTTCGGAAGCGATCACTTCTTCAAACTGTTGCTGCAGGGATATTTCTGCTGTTTCCGGTAACATCTCTTTCAAATCAATTATTTTCGTTTAACGTTCGCAATTTACCTTTTTTCAATTGAATGGGTCTTATGCTAAAAGATTATTTACATGTACAACCCACGGACAACAAAGGCAGGGGGGTTTTCACAGCTGAACCAATCCCGGCAGGCACTGAGGTAGAGATCTCTCCCGTTATCGTGATGAAAAAGGAAGATCGTGTGCACCTGGATAAAACATTATTGCATGACTATATTTTTGAATGGGGCGAAAACAAAGATCGGTGCTGTATGGCCCTTGGCCTGGTACCGATCTACAATCACAGCTACAGCAGCAACTGTGAATATTTTATGGATTTTGAGGAAGACAGCATAATGGTAAAAACTGTAAGGGATATCCAGGCTGGAGAGGAACTCACCATAAACTATAACGGCGATTGGAATGACGGGGCCAGGATATGGTTCGAGGTGGAGGGGTGACTGCAGGCGGTAGACGGTAAACGGTAGAAGTTGGACGGTTAAAGGTAAAAGGGAGAGGGTTAAGCGTGAAGGGCAATAGGCAATAAGCGATAGGCAATGGGCAATAAGCCCGGTCAATAGTCAATGGTCAATAAGCATGGTCAATAGTCTATGATCAATAGTGAAAGCAGCAGGTACACCCCCCGATTGGACTTTTGAACAATTCACCATTCACCATTCACCATTCACCATTCACAACTCACAATTCACAATTCACAATTCACCACTCACCATATGATCGCCTTCATCGCCCTCCTGGCCATAATAATTTTTGCTGTTTATTTTTTTTCTACAAAGGATAAAAGTAAAAAAATGGCGGCAAGTAATATGGTTATAGATCCATTGTTACTGGAACAACATGTTTCGTTTTATGCGAAGCTGGAGCAGGCTGATAAAAAACAATTTGAAGACGATATCCTGTATTTTTTACAGCATGTAAGTGTTACCGGTGTTGACACTGAAGTGGAACATCTTGACCGGCTCCTGGTGTCTTCTGCCGCTGTGATACCGATATTCTATTTTAAAAAATGGAAGTACCATAATCTCCGGGAAGTGTTGTTATATAATGACGCAATGAACATGCAGTTTGAAACTGTAGGGAATGCTGACCGGAATATATTGGGCATGGTGGGTACAGGCCCGTTCGAAGGCAGTATGATGATCTCCAAACCAGCGCTGCGGCAGGGTTTTGATAACAAATCGGATAAACGCAATACAGCAATTCATGAATTTATACACCTGATCGATAAGTCCGATGGCGAGACTGACGGGATCCCGGAATTACTGCTGGACAGGCAATATGTGATCCCGTGGCTCAATCTTATGCATCAGCAAATGCAACAGATAGCTAAAGGCAAGTCAGACATCGATCCGTATGCCTACAGCAATAAATCAGAATTTTTGGCAGTAACCGCCGAATACTTTTTTGAACGCCCGGAATTGCTGGAAGAAAAACACCCGCAATTATACAACCTCTTTAAAGAGATGTTTGACACACCATAGTAGCTCACACCGGCATAAAAAAAAGGTTGTATCATTCCTGGTACAACCTTCTGTATTATTTTGTATGATGATCAATTTTGCTGTGCGGCGAATTCTTTCCTGATAATATTCAGTGCAGCACCTGCTTTAAACCATTCGATCTGTTGTGCATTATAGGTGTGGTTCACGGTAATGATATCTGCTGTACCATCCTTGTGATGCAGGACCAGGGCCAAAGGTTTGCCGGGAGTAAATTCTGTAAGGCCGTTGATGTCTATTATATCATCTTCCTGGAATTTTTCGTAATCTGCCTTGTCATTAAAGGTCAGGGCTAGCATGCCCTGTTTTTTCAGGTTGGTTTCATGAATGCGGGCAAAAGATTTTACCAGCACTGCCCTTACACCCAGGTGGCGTGGTTCCATTGCCGCATGTTCCCTTGAGGATCCTTCCCCGTAATTCTCGTCGCCGACCACGATCGAGCCAACGCCTTCCGCCTTGTATGCTCTTTGTGTATTAGGTACAGTACCGTATTCACCGGTGAGTTGATTTTTTACCGAATCAGTTTTCTCATTGAAATAATTCACCGCACCAATCAGCATATTATTACTGATATTGTCCAGGTGGCCGCGGAACTTTAACCATGGACCTGCCATAGAAATATGATCAGTGGTACATTTTCCTTTTGCCTTGATAAGTAATTTTAATCCCTTCAGGTCGGTGCCCTCCCATTCCGGGAATGGGTCCAGTAGCTGCAGGCGTTTGCTTTCCGGGGATACGATGACCTGTACAGCACTGCCATCTTCGGCTGGCTCCTGGTAACCTGCATCTTCCACGGCAAAACCTCTTGGCGGTAATTCGTCGCCGGAAGGAGGGTCAAGTTTCACCTGTTCTCCTTTGTCGTTCGTAAGGGTATCAGTCAGCGGATTAAATTCCAATGTGCCTGCAATGGCCATGGCTGTTACAATCTCCGGGGAACCCACAAATGCAAATGTATTCGGGTTACCATCTGCCCGCTTTGCAAAGTTCCTGTTGAAACTATGGACGATGGTATTTTTCTCTGCTTTCTCTGCGCCAACCCTTGCCCACATTCCTATACAAGGTCCACAGGCGTTGGCAAAAACTGTTGCGCCTATTTTATCAAAAGTTTCCAGGAATCCATCTCTCTCAATTGTATACCGTACCTGCTCACTACCTGGCGTAATGGTAAATTCTGATTGTAGTTTCAGGCCCTTATCGGATACCTGTTTTGCCAGGCTTACCGCACGGCTGATATCCTCATAAGAAGAGTTCGTGCAACTACCGATAAGACCTACTTCTATTTTCACCGGCCAGCCATTGGCAGCTGCGGCTTCTTTCATTTTTGAAATGGGTGTCGCAAGGTCTGGCGTAAAGGGGCCATTCAGGTGTGGTTCCAGTTCATCCAGGTTGATCTCGATCACTTGGTCAAAATATTCTGAAGGATTGGCATACACTTCAGGATCACCTGTCAGGTGTTCTTTAACACCATCAGCCATCGCCGCTATTTCTTCGCGGCCGGTGGCCTTCAGGTAGCGGCTCATACTTTCGTCGTAACCAAAAGTTGAAGTGGTAGCGCCGATTTCGGCACCCATATTACAGATAGTGCCTTTGCCTGTGCAACTCATACTGGTAGCACCCTCCCCGAAATATTCCACTACCGCACCGGTTCCACCCTTTACAGTCAAAATACCCGCTACTTTTAAGATCACGTCTTTAGGAGCTGTCCAGCCACTCAATTTCCCGGAAAGTTTCACGCCGATCAGTTTTGGCATTTTCAATTCCCATGGTAATCCAGCCATTACATCACATGCATCTGCACCACCTACGCCAATGGCAATCATTCCAAGACCCCCTGCATTTACCGTGTGACTATCCGTGCCGATCATCATCCCACCGGGGAAAGCATAGTTTTCCAGCACCACCTGGTGAATTATACCTGCACCGGGTTTCCAAAAACCAATCCCATATTTATTAGAAACCGATGCCAGGAAATCGTACACTTCGCTGCTTTCATGTACTGCCCTGTCAAGGTCGGTCTTACTATTATCTTTTGCTTCAATCAGGTGATCGCAATGTACGGTACTGGGTACCGCTACCTTTGTTCTGCCAGATTGCATGAACTGTAACAGGGCCATTTGTGCCGTTGCATCCTGCATGGCAACACGGTCAGGCGCAAAATCCACGTATGTACTTCCTCTTTCAAATGCCTCCGTTGCATTGCCCTGCCAAAGATGCGCATACAATATTTTTTCTGTCAGCGTCAGGGGTTTGCCAGTAGCCTGGCGGGCAGCTGCTACACGGGAAGAAAAGTTCTCATAAACTTTTTTAATCATTTCAATGTCGAAAGCCATAATATAATTTTGATGTTGTGAAAATTGTCATAAATACGCCCCTTTTGTAATGAACTAATTTGCTAATGCATGGTTACTAGAAAGTTGGTACTATTTTTTCATTAGCAAATCAGCTAATTGCATATTAACTTATTTAACGAGATGCGAAATTACTGAAACTCAATCAGTATTTAAAGCGCTTGTTTTTGATCAAAAACTTATAATTTAGCGTATGAACCGGTTGAAACACTTTATCGAATGGCATGTGTTTGGGGTGTGCACAGCCATCGGAGAGCGAATGGGAATTGCTACTACCACCATCCGTAAGTATTTTATTTATCTTTCTTTCCTTACCATGGGATCCCCCCTGATTATTTATCTTTTTGTTGCTTTTTGGTTGAATATTAAGCAGTATATCCTGAATGGCAGAAGGAACCCATTGAGGTATTAAAAACCCCTTACGCCCCCTTCCCGAAAGAATACGGAAAAATCGGCACCACCGCCCTCCGGCGGGGGATGTGTAAAAAGGGAACTGATTATGGAGTCAGGCAAGGCGAAGAATAAAGACCCGGGGTCCAGTCGGGTTTTCGCAACGTAATCATTATCTCAAACAAGAAGTTACCGCGAAACCCTTATCATCTAACTACCTTCAGCTACTTTAAGCAAAATTTACAAAAGGCTAAAATGACCGGGAGTAAAATGTTTCCCAATCCCGGCGGGCTATTGCGGAAGCTTTTGTTATTATGGAAAAAATGATTGTCGCTCCCACTTGTCTTTGTGTCATTATCGTATTTAATTAGTATTTCAACTGCTATCCCTGTGCTACCTGTGTGCTAAATGGCGTAGAGATAGCGCATATAATTGGGAGAAGGGTAGGCTGTGGTATGGCTGAGAGTAGGCTTTGCCGGGAGGGAAAAAGCCCCCTCCGCCCCCTAAAAGGGGGAACTGATCAGGTAAGTTTAAAGCGGAACCCAAACCAGAAAGACATAAGCGGCAAATGGATTATTCTTTCACTATGAAAAATTCGGAAATTAAGATGTGGCAGACTTAAAGTTTGGTCATGTTGGTCGCCCCGTCCCTCTCCTTTAGGAAAGGGATATAATGAGAGGTTTTATATCGCTTCCCTTAATCTCACCAGTTTCTCCAGCAATGGTTCCAGCAGATCCAACCTGAGCATATTGGCCCCATCGCTTTTAGCCACTGACGGATTTGGGTGTGTTTCTATAAATAAGCCATCGGCTCCCGTGGCGATAGCTGCTTTAGCAATGGTTTCTATTAACGAAGGATCTCCCCCGGTGATACCGCCTGCCTGGTTGGGTTGCTGCAACGAATGCGTGCAATCCATGATAACGGGCACACCGATTGCTTTCATCCAGGTGATGTTCCTGTAGTCTACCACCAGGTCCTGGTAACCGAAAGTATTTCCTCTTTCGATTAAACCGACTTTTTCATTACCCGCATTTCTTATTTTTTCTACGGCAAACTTCATCGAAGGACCGCTGAGGAACTGGCCCTTTTTTACGTTGACGATTTTCCCTGTTTCTGCGGCCGCAATCAACAGGTCTGTTTGGCGGCAAAGGAAAGCAGGGATTTGCAGTATATCCACATAACGGGCTGCCAGCGCCGCTTCTTCATGTGCATGGATATCTGTGGTCGTAGGCACCAGGTATTTTTCCCCGACTTTTTTTATCAGTTCCAGGCCAGCTTCATCACCTATGCCGGTAAACGAGGCCACACTTGTTCGGTTTGCCTTGCGGTAGGAAGATTTAAAAATATACGGAATGCGCAGGTTTTTGCAGATGGCTGAAACTTTTTCTGCCACTTCCATTACAATTGTTTCGCTTTCCACCACGCAGGGTCCCGCGATGAGGAAGAAATTATTTTTATCGTACTGCTGTTTGTTAAAAAGGTCCTGCATGTATTGTTCCATGTTGCAAAACTAAACCATTCATGTATCAATTTTAATTGGCCTGCAATATTTCAGAAGAATTACCGTTTGTGTATGAATTTTGTTGCAAACTAAACGATGCATTAATTAATAAATGTACATTTATCCCAAAAAAATTTGCCTTAATTTTTGATGGCCTATTTTTGCGGTCAAATTTTCAATTCTAAAACTATTAAAACATGAAAAAGTTATTTTTTATTGCGGCTTTAACAGCTGCTTCATTTGCAGGAAAAGCACAGGACGAAGCTCAGCCACTGGCTTTCAGTATCGGCCTTGAAGCAGCGTTGCCGATGGGGAACTTAGCGGACTACGTTTCATTCGGAATCGGTGGCTCTGCACAGGTTGACTATACAATAGCCCCTACTTTAGCACTAACTCTAAATGCAGGATACATTCACATGTCTGCCAAGGATGATTTTCCTGGATTGAGTTCGGTGGGGTACATCCCTGTTATGGGCGGTATCAAATATGCATTCACGGAGCAGTTGTATGGTTCTGCACAATTAGGAGCTACCTTTTACAGCAAGTCAGGCGGGGGCACTTCATTTACATACGCTCCGGGGATAGGGTATAAATTTTCTCCCAACTTTGATATCCTGCTAAAATATACAGGTTGGAGCCAGAAAGATGTTGAAGAATCCGCACTTGGTTTAAGACTAGCTTACACTTTCTAAAAAACTGATCGTTACAAAATACAACCGTCCCAAATCCTGGGACGGTTTTTATTTGGGACTAAATGGAATTACCGGTTACCGGGCTATTTATCAGTCTTTACGCTAAATTGTGATTAAAACAAACTTATGCGAATTTTTGGATCAGTCTTTTTACTTTGCCTTTTATCATTCACCGGGAAAACACAGGAGCTACCGCAAAGAGGTTTGAAGCTCGGCGTCGGCGGTATCCTGGCCATTCCCGCCAATAACCTCAATGAAAGTTCCATCGGGGGTGGATTCGACTTTCTTGCTTTATACCCTGTTTCGAAAAATGTTAGCCTGAGCGGAGATGCGGGGTTTACTGCGCTTGCAGGAAAGGGTGTTTTCAGTTCTACTGCCGTCATCCCGGTTCGCCTGGGCCTGAGGTACCTGCCCGGTTCAAACTTTTACCTGGGAGCAAAGGGCGGTATAGGCATTTTCACTATCCTCAAAGAAAGTATTACTTATGTCGGTTACTCAGTTGGAGCAGGTTACCAACTCAGCTCCCATTTTGACCTTGGCGTTTCCTACGACGGCTATTCAAAAAAAAATATATCTTTTGGTTTAGTGGCTGTGCGACTGGGATATAGTTTTGGCAGGTAGGACCTCAGCACCTTGCTTTATCCACATATGTTAGTAAATAAAAATATGTAATACGTGTTACAATGCCAATCTTTCGGTCGCATTACTAACTAAACATATGTAACATGAAAAAATTATTTTTATTAATGATCATCATCGTGGTGGCGGCAGCTATAACGGCGTCTGCACAAACGCAAAAAGGGTACTGGCTTGTGGGAGGCAACGCCACATTTGCCTCCGTAAAACAAGGGGAGTACAATGCCACGACTTTTGGAATATCTCCTATGGCGGGATATTTTCTGGCCGACAACCTCGCTTTAGGTGCATCTTTAAATTTTACTTCTTTTAAAGAGGAAGATGATGATGCAGCGACCGATTTTTCCATTGGGCCTTTTGTCCGCTATTATTTTGTGGACCTCGGTCCTTCAGCGAAATTATTCGCCCAGGCCGATGTAGCTTTTGGTAGTTCGAAGTATTTTGGAGATTCACAGGGCTTTACTGACTGGGGCATTTCCGCAGGGCCAGCCATTTTCCTGAACCCTAATACTGCTCTTGAAATTACCCTCGGTTATGGCTCGCAGAAATATAAAG
The DNA here is from genome assembly GCA_036676685.1 of Chitinophagaceae bacterium. Lineage (GTDB taxonomy): Bacteria > Bacteroidota > Bacteroidia > Chitinophagales > Chitinophagaceae > Ferruginibacter. The sequence continues at coordinate 9,069 of JAKFCK010000117.1, forward strand.
ATGCTGAAGATGCTTCCAACGCATTTGGTGTTAATGTGGGTTTCCAGATCCATCTGGGCGGTGGGGCTAAAAAATAATTAACCAGGATAATTCCTTCCTCGTTCCGGTTGCCAGGCGTGACCGGAATTTTTTTTGCAGAAGATGATTAATTCCACCGTACACAATTTATTTTTACATCGGTAGTTATAAGTAAGCCTAAATTAAAATATACTTACACTAAATATTATGAAAACAATATTAATGGCTTTTGCACTGGCTTTTATAAGCAGCAGCATAACTGCACAGTCTTTTGGGGTACATATTGGTGGTAACCTGAGCTCCGCTACTATAGAAGAAGATGGGGGCTTATTTCCTTTATCGCCAGAGTCGAAGTTTGGATTTTTAGCCGGCCTGGTAGCGGAGATCCCTATTGCCGCAGCGGTAAATTTCCGACCGGAACTTAATTTTATTCAAAAGGGATATAAAATAGCCTTCTCTGAAGATTTTGGTACGGGTACCTTTGCATTGGATGGAAAAGAAACACTTAATTACCTGGAGATCCCCCTAAATGTAAATTATACTTTGCCTGCGGGCACAAACAAGGTTTTCCTGGGAGCAGGTCCGTCTATTGGACTTGGACTTTCAGGGAAATACAAGTTAACAACCACGGTACCGGGCCAGCCTACGGAAACGGAAGAAGGGGATACAAAGTTTGGTGGCGACGAAGCAGAAGATGATTATAAGCCGCTGGACCTTGGGTTAAATATCAATGGTGGTTTCCAGATGACCAACGGATTTTTTATTAAACTAGCCTATACATTTGGGCTGAACAACCTATCACACGATTCCGAAGCTTCTCATAAGAATAAAGGATTTTCTTTTTCATTGGGTTACCTGTTTTCGAATGCCGGCGCGAAATCAAAATGAGTATAACGGCCTGTTCCCGGGACTTTTATCCGCGGGGAGAGAATATTGTCTAATTTTGCAGCATGACTGCACCCGAGTTTATCGCTTCCGGCATCCTGGAGTCTTATTGCCTGGGCTTTACCAGTCCGCCAGAAAATGAATTGGTGGAAAAAATGGCCGGGAAATTCCCACTTGTGCAGCAGGAAATTGATAAGATCCGGCAATCATTTTCCGTTTTTCTCCTGGAAAATACTTTACAACCTTCACACGCCGTGAAAACGAATGTGATGCATACAATTTATAGTCAGCAGGCTGAAGCGCATAACGAATTTGTGCCCCTCATGCACAAGCCGGTTGAATTCAATCGTTATTACCAGGCCGTTGAGGCAAATTTTTTACAGCATCCTGCGGAAGATTTTGAGAACCTGTTTGTAAAGGAATTGCCTTCCACAAATGAGGTCATCAACTTTGCCGTGTGGGCAAAAAAAGGGCATGAAGAAGAATGCCATCATGACCGAAACGAATATTTAGCGGTGCTGTCCGGAAGTTGTGCAATGTTTATGGATGGTCACCAGCGATCCTATGCAGAAGGAGAGATCATAACGATCCCGGCCGGGGTTTCCCATTATGCAGTGATCACGTCCGCGTCGCCGATGTTTGCGCTTGTGCAAAGGCAGTTGCTGTGAAGGGGCCAGTGAGCAATGAGGAATAGGCAATAAGCAATGGGCAATTTATAATTGATAATGGATAATTGAGACCCGTGTAACGTTTCGAATTGGAGAGAAGAATTGCCATTATACAAACGGCTATGGACCATCGACCATGGACTAGGGACCAAAACGCCTTATCACCACATACCCCACCACCACCAGCAGCAGCAATAAAACAATGGCGTAATAGATCCAGGAGTCCTGGGTAAAGTTGGATTTATGCCTTTTCTTCTTGGTGTTTTCCAGTTGTTTTTTCAGCCCGGCGTTCAGTTGTGATACGGCCATGTTCACCTTATCCGGATTTTTTATTTGTTCCAGCCCATCCATGGCGTCACTCATGAAGGCATCATCATTCATCTGGCGCTCCACCAAATGTTGTTCTTCTTCTGATAACCTGCGGTTAAGATATTGCAGGAGTTTTTCCTGTTCTATATCATTGTTCAGATTGGATAATATGTCTTTCAACTCATTGCTCATCAGGTTGCATTCTTTGCATCTGTATTTTTAAATTTCGTTTGCCGTTTTGGATATGGCTTTTCACCTGCATCACGGTAAAGCCGGTGCGGTCGGAAATCTGCTGATAGGTTTGTTTCTGAAGATAAAACAATTTTATACAAACCTGTTG
>JAKFCK010000118.1:0-2102 GCA_036676685.1 Chitinophagaceae bacterium
GCCACATCGGATGGTTTATGGAGCGCGTTGTACTCCGTGGTATTAAGGGATCTCAAAGCAGTGATAGACAAATCGAGGGTTACCGGGGATTCCATGTATATCGGTGTGGCCCAGATATTAACCGCACACACTTTCAGTGTGCTTACAGATCTCTACGGAGACATTCCTTTTAGCACTGCATTACAGGATGGTAATGTGATAACACCCAGCTACGATAAACAGGAAAACATTTATCCTGCCCTGATCTCGATGATCGAAGCTGGTATAGCCAATGTAAAATCCGGCACAGGTGTAAAACCGGGCACAGATGACCTGGTCTATAAAGGGGTAATGGCCAACTGGGAAAAATATGGCAATTCATTAAAATTACGCCTGCTCAACCATTTGAGTAAAAAAACCCCTGCGGCGGCAGCTGCATTTTTAAATACCAATCCTGTATTAATTTCCACCAATGCAGAAAACGCAAAAGTAACTTATGGTGAAGCCAGTAATAACGCCAACCCCATACACGGATTTGATGAACTTTCCGGCAGAAAGGATATGGCCGTGAATGCAACGCTGGTGAATAAGATGAAGGCATTGGCAGATCCGCGCATCCCGGTATTTTTCTACCCGGTAAAAAACGGCACACAGGCCGGACAATTTATCGGGAACACACCAGGCAATGATGATGATGACTCCGGAGAGGGCAAATATTCGAGGATAGGCCCGGCATATGCTTCTTCCGCCTCCCCGGTGATGTTGATCAGTGCTGCGGAGGTTTATTTTATTATCGCGGAAATACGGCTCAGGGAAGGTAAAACTGCGGAAGCTGCTGCGGCCTATGCGACAGCCATCACCAGGGATTTCGAATTCCTGGGCGTATCCGGCGCAGCTGCCTACCTGGCAAAACCTGAAGTAGCTTTTAATAATACACTTCAGCGCCTCATAGAACAAAAATGGATCACCATGTTCCAGGCACCATACGAGGCATGGACAGACTGGAGAAGGACCGGTTTCCCCGTGTTAACACCTTCAACAGTAAACAGGACAGATAATGTGATACCCAGGAGATTAACCTATCCACAGTTAGAGATCAACCTCAACAGGGCAGCCCTGGAGGCAGGTCCCGGAATGCCGGTGCCATACGAATCTTTAAAACTGCGTGTATGGTGGGATAGCTGAGGCCAGGCAAGAACATCTGAAAAGGTCGTTTCTTTTGGAAGCGGCCTTTTTTTTTCATGAAACTTTGGTGGACAAAGGTTGATGATCAATCTATAGCACGCATTCAGGCTGGGAAATTTTGTATTTAATACCGAAGCAACCGGGTGCTTTGGTGTAAGAGACCGCCAACTACAAATTCAGCTCAACAAACCTAACAGCCGGCCATTGACCATGGACCATGGACCATCGACCATCTCATCCCCCAAAAACCTGCGTATAATACATCCTGCCCTGTTTATCTTTTGCTATGCCAATCCCTATATATTTAAACTTCCCGAGCATGTTCTGGCGGTGCCCTGCTGAGATCTTCCATTTCTCCACAGCATCTTTACCGGTCTGGTGTCCGAAAGCCACATTCTCCGCAAAACCCTTGATGTTGCTGATACTTTTTAACGCCTGTGAATTTCGTTTTTCAAAACCGGAGTGACCAAACGCCACATGTCCTTTGGCCATATTCTCACTGTGTTGCAGGGCGATGGCATTTAGTTCTTCGCGCAGTTCGAGTTCACTAAGCCCCTTAGTTTTCCGGAATGCGTTGGTCTCTAACCACACCTCCTGCACCAGGCTGCTGTTGTTCACAGGTACAAACGAATTCAACCCAAAAAACAACATCGAAGACGCAAGAGCAACTTTCAAAAAAATGGATTTCATGTGGTAAAACATTTTAAGTATGCAATATAAAAAGCCTTGCGTATTCCGAAAGGGGCAGACGGTTGATTTAACCTTTTTTTGTGTGGCCATCTGCACGCAACTACCTCGCGATCACCAGCTTTTCTGCGCCGGTCTTGTTGTCCATGGTTACATAACGAATGAGATAGGTAGCAGATGGTAACCCAGACAGGTCCAGCCTTATCCTGCCCGCCTTATTTTTCACCGCCTCCCTGGATAAAATTTTCCCG
>JAKFCK010000119.1:0-7891 GCA_036676685.1 Chitinophagaceae bacterium
AACCCGATCTGTACTGGAGCGAGTGCGCCAACACTTCCGGCAACTTCTACAAATGGTATCACGGGAACCTGGAGCCCGGCGACAGTGAGTAACACAGCATCGGGTACCTATACATTTACGCCTGCTGCCGGGCAGTGCGCGGCGGTCACGACCCTCGTGGTTACGGTAAATGCTGCTGTACCCGTACCGACGGTAACATCCCCGGTAATTTATTGCCAGCAACAGCTGACTACAGCATTATCCGCGACTGTTGGCACGACCGGGAATCAACTAATTTGGTACACGTCCGCCTCGGGAGGTAGCGGCTCCACCCTGGCACCCGTGCCTTCTTCCGTTAATCCCGGTACGGTAAATTATTACGTAAGCCAGAATAACAGTGTGTGCGAAAGTCCCCGGGCGTTGATAACAGTTACGGTTAACAGCAAACCGGCTTTGGGTGCAGATAAAACAATTGCGATATGCGAGGGTGAATCAGCCAACCTCGGCACGTTATATAATACAACGGGTTACAGTATGGTAAACTGGACACTGAACCAGGGGCCGATAACAGATCCCTCCTCGATAACCATACCCGGCATTTATCGCCTGGTCGTTCAGCATTCAACAGGATGTGCAGATACCGCCCTGGTGACTGCAAGTCTCCGACCGGCCGCTATAGCCAATGCGGGCCCGGATGATAACGCAGAATATAATTTCCCTTATACATTGTCGGGAAGTGGAGGAAGCCAATACCAGTGGTCACCAGCCGGGTTGCTCACAAACCCCTCGAGCGCCAACCCGGTTGCCATTCTCACCCGGGACCAGGCTTTCGTGCTGGCAGTTCAAAATGACTTCGGCTGCAGGGACACTGACACAGTACAGATCCGTGTGCTGGCAGGGCCTGTAATTTATGTACCCACAGCTTTTACACCCAATGCAGATGGATTAAATGATATCTTCAGGCCTATACCGGTAAGCATAACAAGCCTGGAATTTTTCAGGGTGTTTAACAGGTACGGGCAACTGGTATTTGAAACCAGCGAATTGAACAAGGGATGGGATGGTACCTATAAGGGACAGCAACAAAATACCGGTAATTTTGTCTGGCAGGTAAAGGGGACAGACAGAACCGGAAAAGTACATATCCTTAAAGGCAATGTTGTATTGATCCGATAAGGAGCGTCACATGGAAGTTTACAGTATTCCCGGCGTTTATGTTGTAAAAGCGACTTTCCAGCCTGCTGTCTCAATCAAATCCTACTTCCGCAGGTAGCTAACAAGGGTGGCGATAAAGCGGTCGAAAGCCTCGATGTGAGGGAGGTGGCCCACGTCGTCTAACTCTACCAACTCTGCCCCCGGAATTTTTTGTTGGGTAATTTTCCCCAGTAATTGATATTGACCCATGCTGGCGCTAACCGACGCCGGAACGTTTTGTTTGCCAATGGCCGTTCTGTCTCTTGTGCCGATGATTAACAAGGTGGGAGCTTTGATATTTTGAAATTCATACAATACCGGTTGTGTAAATACCATATCAGATGTTAGTGCATTGTTCCAGGCCACGGTTTTATAGTTGGGATGTTTTATCCAGGCAGTCAGCAGGTAAACCCATTCATCATATTCCGGTTTCCATTTGCCATCATAATAATTTTGCAGCTGGTATTTTTTCACCCCTTCATAGTTTTGTTTCAATTCGGATTTATACAAACTATCAACCGGGGTATAGGGTACCACAAGTTTCCAGTCCTCAAGCCCGATCGGGTTTACAAGCACCAGCTTTTCTACCAAACCCGGGTACATCAGTGAAAACCTGGCGGCTAACATGCCACCCATGGAATGTCCCAGAAAAGAACATTTATCAATCTTAAGATGATCCAGTAGAATTTTTGTATTGATGGCCAGCTGCTGAAAACTAAACTGGTAGTTGGCGGGTTTTGATGACTTGCCGAACCCGACCTGGTCCGGCACAAGCACCCGGTAACCCTCTTTAGTTAATGCGGCAATGGTCGTTTTCCAATAAGCGCCGTTGAAGTTTTTGCCGTGCAGCAAAACAACAACCTTACCATTTGGTGTGGCAGGCTTCACATCCATGTAGGCCATCCGCACAAACCGGTCTTGTGATCTTAATTGTAGGGCGGAAACAGGGTAGGGATATTTATAACCGGAGAGAACCGTATCCAACATCTCCTGCCTGTTCTGGGCTGAAAGGGCCAAGGGCAAAAGAAGAAGAGAAAGAAAATATTTAAACATCAGTTCTTAAATTTTAGCGCATTGGTTAGTTGGGGTACAAATATTTAACCAAAGTACGCATGGCAACCCTTTGCTGCCTGCTACCAGCCATTCCTCTTGTCATTTTGCCAACCCGATATCCGTCGGCAGGCCATCCAGGCTCACCAGGTTGTTTTGCCGGATGTACTCCTGTAAGCCATCTTCACCCTTTTTTTCTGCCCATTCAAAATGAATATCACGGTCGCCGGTGTAATCAAACATAGGAACCCCGAAACCACAGGAAGTTTGCACCAAAAAAATATCAGCGACAATAATTTGCCTGGTGCTCGGATAAATCGTGAACGCTGGTGCATATAATTCCCAATCGGGTGACCCCCTGAGCACAGCAAAACCTTTTCCGTACAATCGCAGGATATTTGGTGTTTTATCAAAAGAGCAAAACATAAAAGTAATGCGACCGTTCTCCAGTGTATGCGCTGAAGTTTCATTACCGCTGCTGACCAGGTCCATATAGGCAACCTTATTATCAGCCAGCACCCTGAAGCAATCCAGGCCCTTAGGCGAAAGATTAATTCTTCCTTCAGCAGCGAGTGGGGCTGTAGCTACAAAAAATAGATGTTGGTTTTTTATGAATTCCTGCTGTGCTGGTTTTATGCAATCGTAAAACTTACCCATAACTGGTTTATTTTTTGAACCCTAAAACTAAAATAAAAAGGAATGACATTCCATTCGATCAGCAACTGCGGAATACTAATCAATTTCGAAACGAACCATCGGCCGGCTTTTAGAAGTGCTGTCCACAATTTTAAAACCGGCTTTTTCAAAGGAACTGTATAAACCAATCCATGCGAAAGCATCAGGGAGCCTGGTTTGCGTGGGTATTGCAGGATATGCCTCTATGGTTTTGATACCTTGTTGCCTGGCATAATTGATTAATCCTTTCAAAAGCGCCACAGATATACCCTGGCGCCTGAATTTTTTATCTATAAAAGTGCAGGGGATAGACCACACCAGCCTGTCATCGATACGTTTATGCACCCGGGATCTTTCCAGTCTGGGAAAATCTTCCCGCGGAGCAAATGCGCACCAGGCGATGGGCTGCGTCTCATAAAAACCTAGTAACCCCACCGGTTGATTGGCCCATACCAGTGCTTTCATAGCTTTTTTGTTTCCATCGCCTGTTTTACCTGCAGTAAAATCGGTTTTGCTTAGCCGGTAATACATGCACCAGCAATTTCCACAGGCTCCCTTGTCGCCAAATAACTCCAGGAACTTTTTCCAGTTTCGTTTTGTCACCGGCTCGAATTTTAAGGAGGATAAAAGGTCCATGACAGGTTTAGTTTGATAGATGGGAATTCCGGGTCGCCACAAATTCCGGTCTCAAATTAATACTAAAACCCGATTATTTTTTTAACCTCCTGTGAAAATCCCGGTGTTGTTATCCATGCTTCCAGTTCACTTATGGTGTGGAAAAGTTATCCTTGCGTAACCGATCAGTTACTGATATATTTGTAACCGACCAGTTACTTAAAATACTAACACTATGAGAAGAGATGTTTTCCAGGCTATTGCTGACCCTACCCGCAGGGAGATCATCGATATCGTGGCGAAGAATTACATGAACCTGAACGCTGTCGCGGATCATTTTGCTATCAGCCGCCCTGCAATCTCCAGGCATATTAAAATATTATCGGAATGCGGTTTGATACTAATTAAACAGGAAGGCAGGGATAGATATTGCCAGGCTAACCTTGCCAAACTACACGAAGTGAGCCGATGGGTGGAAAGTTACAGGACTTTCTGGACGGGAAAATTAAAAGCGTTGGAACAGCACCTGGATAATAAAAAGCAATCCTCAAAAAAATCTACATAAAATAAAAATCATCATCATGAACACACAACCAATTATTGTAGAACAGGAATATAACGCTTCCCCTTCCAAAGTGTGGAAAGCAATTACAGACGTGGATGAGATGAGGAACTGGTATTTTGACCTGCCGGAATTCCGTCCGGAAGTGGGTTTTAATTTCCAGTTTACCGGCGGCCCTGACGATGGTGTGCAGTACCTGCACCTCTGCGAAGTGATGGAAATAGTGCACGAAAAAAAATTGACTTATAGCTGGCGTTACGATGGTTATGAAGGTAACTCCTTTGTAACTTTTGAATTATTCGGTGAAGGAGAAAAGACCAGGCTTAAACTCACTCATATCGGTCTTGAATCATTCCCGCAGGAAAACCCGGATTTTGCGGTAACTAATTTTGAAAAAGGCTGGGATGATATTGTACATAAAAACCTGAGGGAGTATTTGGAAAAAAAGGTGGAGGCGTAAAAAGTTAAGAATGATGAATTAAGAGTTTGAATAGGTGAATGGGTGAATGGGTGAATGAAGTCAATGGGTGAATGGGTGAATGAAGTCAATGGGTGAATGGGTTTACAGTACGAAATTCAATATGATGGGGCATTGGTATTAAACAGCTGTCTATAGTCCATGGACTACTGGAAAATAACTAACTTGGTTTATGCGCTTATCCATTTTTTGCTTGTTCGTCTTTACATCGCTTTGTGTATCCGCACAGCGGCCCAATATTATTTACATCATGAGCGACGATCACGATGCCGATGCGATCAGCGCGTACAATAAAAAGTTCATCAGTACACCTAACATAGACAGGCTGGCGAAAGAAGGTGTGCTGTTTAAAAGGAACTTCGTCAACAACTCCATCTGTGGTCCTGTGAGGGCTACGCTGCTCACCGGGCAGCATTCCCATAAGAACGGGATGAAGGATAACCGTACCCGGTTCGATTCGTCACAAATGACTATGCCTAAACTGATGCAGCGGGCGGGGTACCAGACTGCCATTGTGGGGAAGTGGCATTTGCACAGTTATCCCACCGGATTTGATTCCTGGAAAATTTTACCCGGCCAGGGATTATACTTCGAGCCACGTTTTATTTCTATGAACGGGGATACCAGCACTTATCATGGTTATGCCACGGATGTGATTACGGACGAATCTATAAAATGGCTGGATAACCGTGAAAAGGCGAAACCTTTTTTACTGTATATTCATCATAAAGCTCCGCACCGTTATTTCCTGGCCCCATTAAAATATGTCCGGCAATTTCATACCAGGAAATTTCCTGAGCCTTCCAGCCTTTATGCGGATACAGCGGGCCGTGGTAAAGCCTGGTCTTTACAGACGATGAGTATTTTAGCCGACATGAAATTGTGCAGTGACCTGAAAGTGGATCCCCAATATCTCATGGATATTCCCTGGCTAAGGCCCGATTCGGCAGATATCGTTTATTATCACGCCATCTTCAACAGGATACCGCGGAGTGAAAGGGAAGCCATTAAAAAAATATACAGTGAGCGGGGCAGGGTATTGCAGCAATTAAAACCCAAAGGAAAAAAATTACTGCAGTTAAAATACCAGTGGTACATGCAGGATTACCTGGCCTGCGTGGCTTCAGTGGATGAAAATGTGGGAAGAGTTTTGGACTACCTGGATAAAACCGGGCTCAACAAAAATACCCTGGTGATGTACACGGGCGACCAGGGTATGTACCTTGGGGAAAATGGCTGGTTCGATAAAAGGTGGATGTATGACGTGTCTATGCAGGCACCGTTACTTATGAGATGGCCAGGAAAGATCCGGGCGGGCAGTACCCAAAATGGGATGTCACAAGCTATAGACTATGCCCCTACGATTCTGGATGCGGCCGGTATCAAAGTGCCCGAATTTATGCAGGGATTAAGCCTCTTGCCTTATATCACCGGTAAAGAAAAAACCATTCCTCGAAAAAATCTCTATTATCATTTTTATGAAGACAGGGCGGATCACACCGTGCAGCGCCACCTGGGCGTAAGAAGCGAACGGTATAAGCTTATCTATTTTTACACGCTCAATGAATGGGAGCTTTATGACCTGCAAGCCGATCCGCGGGAGCAAAAAAACCTCGTGCAATCTCCGGGACACAAAACAATTTTACAGCAGATGATAGAAATCCTGCTACAATTGCGTGATAAATACGATGACCACGAGCCCGCAGGTGAGTTGCAATAATGGCAACCGACTACAAAGATCAGCTCCTGCGCAGGATATTGATGCGGTGGGCGCCGGGGAAACCGTCAATTTGGAGAGATTCTTGTATGATATCTCTTTGCCGATTCTGAGGCACTCTTAAAACCAAACTAAATACATGATCATGAAACATTACACCAGGCTGCTTACATCGCTTCTTCTGGCTGCGGTATTTACCACATCCTCCTGCATGGAGAAAAAAACAAATAAACAGGAAGAAATTGAGATCAAATCCATGGACTCAACTGCCAAAGTAATTAAGGAGAATACTGAAAAACTGGAGGACCAGACTAAAAAAGTGGAAGCCTCCCTGGAAAAATTAGATAAGGAATTTGAAAATGATAATCAAAGTAAATAAAATGAAAAAGAAAATTACCATTTTCGGCTCAGCTATACTGTTAGTCGCTGCCGTCACGCTTACTGCATCTACCCAACAGGAAAAAAATAATAAGGGTAAAAATGAGCAGCAACAAAATCCCCAGAAAAACCAGGCTAAACCTGCAAAGGCTGATAAACAAAACCCGGCAGCAGGTAAAGCTAAGAATGACCAGGTTACAGGGAAACCTGTTCAAAAAAACAGCCAGGGAAAAAATGATATGAATCCTGGAAAAGACAAAAATGAAAGTGATCCGGGCAAAGGAAAAAATGACGCCAATCGGGGGAATGCAAAGAATGACATGGAGCGCGGCAACAGGAATAATGAAAAGGGTACGGGCCAGGATGGTTATTACTGGGACCGGGACAACTTTAAGGATCGCCAGAAAATAAAAAACCAGGAAAAAGTGGCCATTTGCCATAAATTTAACAGCAATGAGCCTGCCGTTACTATCCGGGTATCATCCCATGCAATAAAAGCGCATTTGAGTCACGGTGATGTAATGGGAGATTGCCCGGCTGTCCAGGATCGCCGGTTCAGTGATGTTTTCCTGCGTAACAGGGGAGATTATTACAATACATTGTATAATTCACAGGACCAGGTTTCTTACAGTCGCTCAATTTTGGATTATGCTCTTGCCCGGCTGACCAACTCCAGGCAACAACTTGTATATATGCAAAACAATAATTATGCACCGGCAGATATTCAACGGAGGGAAGCTACCGTGGTAGAGCTGGAACAAAATGTATCATTGCTGGAAACTGTGCTGGGTGTTGCAGCCAATTTAATTGCAAACAAACTTCAATAATCTTACGGGCAGCCTTCGGTTGCCCGCTTCTTTTTAAACTAAAGGCTCCATGTGTCCACATGTTGAGTACTCTTTTTTAAATATAATTTTCCTTCCCCAAATCCCGGCTTATAAAATCAAGAGGCTTACCCAACCCGGATAATACCAGGTATTTTTCATGTTTGCGTGTAGGGGACTACGTTACCCTTACCAGTTTCCACGTTATTAAGCCTTTTAGGGTTTAAGAAATCCTTTACAATAAAGCCAAGGGGACTGCGTTACTTCTTTCATAGCGAAAATGCAATTTATAATGCCCTTTGCCGCTGCATGCAATAAAAAAGGGTTGGATGTTCCCGGTTCAACACTTACCTTTGCGACACAATATTCAGAAAAATCATTTTTTAATTGTCTGTAGGACAAGACCGAGAGACCAGAAG
>JAKFCK010000120.1:0-5430 GCA_036676685.1 Chitinophagaceae bacterium
GAAATTCCTACTATTGTTGCTAAGGCAAACCCAACGATGTCCATAATTACTGTCTTTGTGTGGGTGCAAAGCTATTATTCCTCCTTCCGGGGGACGGTGACAAAAGTTACATAAAACCTTTGGATTAAATGGTGCATACTTATCAATGAGTGACGGCTAAAGTGACCCCGGCATTCACTGTGAGATTGCCGCCGGGCTGCTCTACCAAAACGGAATAGCAGCTAGCATTGGCTGTGACCGTGACCGCATGCCTCACCGTAACCTGCGAGCTGGCTGAAGGAACGATTCCGCCTTGCCATATTGCCGGGTTGTTCCAGTCGCCTGCAGCAATTGTTATAAAGGAGCCCACACCTGCCAGTATGCCGGTTGTAAGAATTTTTGAGCCATAGATGTCCTGGCTGTTACCCGCATTTCGACCGTCTTCCCATGCAACTATAACCGCTCCATTATCACTTAATACCATTTTTTGCTGGATAGGGAAAGCGTTGTTGGCATTACACACAACAATTCCGCTGTTCCCCCATTGCAGGGCGCCACTGCTGTTCAGCTTCTGTGCTTCCAATGTGTTGAAGTTGGTCGCTGTATAACAATAAACGTAGTTTCCACTTCCATCGGCCACCAATACCGGGTCATAAGACGGATAGGCGATTGGTGAGACAATAACACCTCCTGCCGTCCACATGGCAGTGCCCGAAGGATTGAGCCGTTGGCTGTATACCGATCCTGCGCTTTCATCATTCCAGCAGGCGACAAAACCATTGGCGCCATCGGCAACCAGTGCCGAAAAATATTGGTTATTGGCAAGGGTTGTCAAAGGCACACCATTCAACGCCCATTGCGGAACGCCGCTACTATTCAAACGTTGAGCAAATATGTCCAGGTTCGTGGGATTTCCATTTACATCCGGAACATCGTTTCTGCCATCATCAAAGGCTACTACTATGCCTCCTGCGCCATCCGGCACGGCTGCGGTAAAATAAAAATTTTCCTGGTTGCCGGCTGCTGTGCATACAGGTAAAGCATTATCCCCCCATAATCGAACGCCGGTACCACTGAGCTTTTGTGCATACACATCCGTGTTCACCAGGTCCGAGGTAGTTACCAGCGTGTATGACAAACCGTTAGGGTCATTACGCGTATCCGTAAATGAAATAATGGCACCGTTGCTTCCATCCGGAACAATAGACTGGGCAACCCGGAAGCCCGGCGCTGGGGACACCTGTACACCATTGGCTGTCCACAGAGCAGATCCCGCTGCATCCAGGCGTTGTGCATTCACCTGTAAGTTGTCCACAACGTTGTCCCAGCCCCATGCCACTATAACTCCCCCAGCCCCATCACTGCATAAAAAAGGTAAAAATTCTTCGCGGCCGGTAGTGGAAGTTATTCTGACCCCATTTGCGGTCCAAAGAGACGTGCCCGAACTATTGATATGTTGCACGTAAATTTCTGCCATAAAAGGGTCATGGCGGTAATCCTCCCAACACAAAAACGCGCCCCCTGCTCCATCGGGAATGGCCCGAATCTCAATCTGGTAATCTATAGCATTACATATCAGGACCGGCGATGCCGTGTTGCCCCAGGCAATAGTGCCATCAACATTTATTTTTTGGGCATAAAGGTCTGTCGCTACACCGTCCGATTTTTCAAAAAGAACAATAACGCCGCCAGCGCCATCCGGCACTGTAAAAGGATAATTATCGGTATTAACTGTTGTCACTATCGGGTTATTGGCAGAAGCACTGTTATTCCATTGGGCAAAGCCCGGCAAGGCGGGTAATAAAAGCAGTAGCATTAATAAACTTCTCATAAAAATTTGGGTATTGATATTAATCACTGAAAATACAAACCTATTTATTATTTCTAATATTTGATCGGATGTTTTTAATGAACAGCTAAAAGCACTGAAATAAAGTTTTCATTATTTTTTGTTCTTAAAAACCTGAACCCTTACTTTTGCCGCGGAGAGATGGCAGAGCGGTCTAATGCGGCGGTCTTGAAAACCGTTGACTGTTACAGGTCCGGGGGTTCGAATCCCTCTCTCTCCGCCATCCGCATTTAAATGTCCCCCTTTAGGGGGCATTTTTGTTTTAGGAGTGTTGCAAGCTCGCTTGCAAAAGCGCATAAAACAAAATGGTAATGAGCAGGGCGAATGGACATTTAATTGCGGATGAGCTGCCTCCTCCCGGGGATCACCGGGAGGTAATCCCTCTCTCTCCGCAACAAAAAATATATAAAACCCGCTACCAATTATGGTTTAGCGGGTTTTTATTTTTTTGTGAACCCGGCGATCCTCTTCTCCTCCTCCGTTAGCTATATCATCTATTTCCTTTCAGTTGTTTTAGATAATTTCCAGATGAAGGACTGAATCTTGTATACATCCGGAATTCCGGAAGGCTACGGAACGAGGATTATATCTCCACTCATTTGCTGACAGGTTAAGTTCAGCCGGTAAATACCACCGGTAAAAAACTAAACCACGAAGTTTTATTTATAAATTGAGCATGGTTTCATTCTGACGGTTTGAATAACCGCTATATTGACAGGACTTCCTAAATGTATTCTTTCATCAGACCCCGTTTAAATTGATGATTACTATAGACAATTATTTAGACAGCCATTTTATTCACCGAAGCAACTGGTTGAGGGCAGCTGTCCTGGGTGCAAACGACGGCATCATTTCTATTTCAAGCCTGGCCATAGGAGTTGCAGCAGCAAGTTCAGAAAGGGATCCAATCTTGTTGGCTACCGTTGCAGGGCTTGTGGCAGGTGCATTATCGATGGCTGCCGGAGAATATGTATCAGTTAGTTCACAAACTGATACGGAAAAAGCGGATATAAAAAGAGAGAAAAAAGAACTGGAGGAAATGCCGGAAGTTGAGTTAAATATTTTGGCCCAGATCTATGAAAAGCGAGGGCTGAAAAAAGAAACGGCACTACAGGTTGCAAAAGAACTTACTGAAGCAGACGCGTTAGGGACACACGTCAGAGATGAACTAGGCATTAATGAAATCAGCCAGTCTAATCCTATCCAGGCAGCAATAGCCTCGGGAGCAGCATTTTCAGTTGGCGGTGCTTTGCCTCTTTTAGTTACCATCTTCGCGCCCGTAAAAAGCATGGAATATTTTCTTTACGGGTTTACAATTATTTCCCTGGTTATCTTAGGTGCAGTTTCGGCCAGGACCGGTGGCTCAAGTATAAAAAAAGCCATTATAAGAATTGTCATTTGGGGAACAATTGCCATGCTGTTATCTGCTTTGGTAGGTTATCTTTTTGGAGTAAACCTCTAAGCCATTCTGGTAAAATAAATACCCCGGAAACCCGTTCAGGCCTTTGGTAGTGGCACGCAAAATAATTACTTACCTACCCTAAGATTCGTGTCCTCATGAGCCGAAAACCACAATCTTCTTTCCTATACAAGCAGGTAAGTCGCCATTTTACTCCTCCTGGTCAATACTTGTGCCAGCCTGCAATAGCCTCTGGTCCTGAAGAATGATCTCCAGCACTTTCATATTATTAACTGCGTCCTCAAGCGGGGTAAGGGCTCCCCCCATATTGAGTATAGCTTTTGAAAATTCATCCCCCTGGGTGGTGTACTGATCCACTGCTTCAAATAAAATCTCCTCACTGCCCCCTGCTGTATGAAGGTTGATTCTTGTGACCATATCGGGAGGTGCATTAACCGGGATTTCAATTTCTATTCTACCTGCGGTACCAATAATATTGACCCGCTGAAAAGGAAATAATTGCGTGGAACATACAAACGTGGATGTACCATTTGCAAATTGCAAAATGACTGAGGCCATCCTGTCAATCTCCAGTACAGGATCTGTATCAATTACAGAAAAAATCTTTCCCGGCTCCTGCTCAAATAAATAGCGGGCAAATGAAATGCAGTAACAACCTATATCCATCAATGCTCCTCCACCGATATCTTTTTGATTCCTGATATTTGCAGGATCAATATTGTGATAAGAAAAAAAAGATTGTATGGTTTTTAATTCCCCGATCCGGCCGTCTTTAATAAGCTGCTTTGTCGTTTTCCATTGCGGATGAAAGCGGTACATAAATGCTTCCATAACTTTCAGGTGGGGATATTCTTTGGCTACCTCAAGCAATTGCAGGGCCTCTGCGGATGAGAGCCCGATTGGTTTTTCGCAAAGTACATGCTTACCGGCATGGATAGCTTTGATAGACCATTCCACATGTAAATGGTTAGGCAGTGGAATATATATTGCATCAATCTCCGGATCGGCTAACAACTTTTCAAATGAGTCGTAAGTTTTCGGAATATGTAAGTCGCGGGCTACTTCTTCCAGCCGGGTTGCATTGCCTGAAGCAATAGCTACTACCTCGCAATATTGTCCCTTTTGTAATGCGGGAATTACTTTTTCCCGCCCGATTTTTGCCGTACTTAAAATGCCCCACCTGATTTTTTTCATAATGTAAGATAGAACTGATATCTAAATTTTTTGCGTTCTTTTGTTATGGTAGGAAATAAGCAGAAGAATAAAGTAAACCTCAATGCTCAGTCCGAAAAAAACAGGTATTTCAAGAAAGTGTGTCATTAAAATTTTCTTTAGAAACGGAATGTTCATTTAGCCTTGCAGCCAATAGTATTATTGATTTTATTCCACGCAACTTACTAAAAATACCACATTGAAAATCAACTGGTTGATATTATACTTTTTAAATTGTTTATAGCCATAAATTTGCTTTATGAAAATCTGCCAATCACCCAAGCAAATACTTGCTGCATTATTTTTTATTATGATCGCGATGGCCGCCAATGCACAACAACCTCTTTATAAATCCCGTGCCTTTAGTGTGTACCGCGATAAAGTGGTACAGGGTAAATATGAAGCTAAGGCGCTTTCGGCCACCCATATTAAGAGCAACTACCAAAGCCCGGTGAACTTACAGCAGTCGGCCAATATCAGTTTCAAGTTTGCCATCAATGGGAAAGACAATGAAATGCCTCCGGGGAAGGATCATTTTTTTACAGTGGCAGCACTGAACGGCTCAGCTGAAACGCCAATAATAACCTTCGGGAAACAACTTAAACAACCCGTTAAAGAGAACCTGGTCCTTCAGCCCAATACAAAGTTGAAGTTGCGGTTGGATATGAGGGAGGTACTGAAAGCGTTTGAGCAGAATGGTTTTTATTCAACCTATAATGGAACAAAGATCTACAAAGCTGATTTTAAAGGTGTGTACGTAGCAGGCGCTACCCTGCCCATGATCTGGGATTTTGATAACCTCGTGAACAATCCCGGCCTGCAGCTGAAAGACACGGACGGCGATGGTATCTATGAAACTGAGCTGGTGCTGAATGCTAAACAGGACCAGAAACAAATCTCCGATGAATGGAAACTTTCAAAAGATATCAGCGCTTTCCCGCAATATAAATCCCAGAATATTTTGGGCAAT
>JAKFCK010000121.1:0-3665 GCA_036676685.1 Chitinophagaceae bacterium
ACCATACACATCAAATATACTGCCGGTGGGTTTTATGTTCCGCCCCCAGCTTGCCCTTAAGGAGCCGTATTCTAACCAGGGAAGGTTTTCAAAAAAGGGCTCCCTGTTAAAATTCCAGCGGGCGCTCACGGCAGGGTTTTGCGAATACCCCGTAGAAGGGCCATTGGTGGACAACCCATCAAAGCGGTAACTGAAATCTATCACATACTTACGGTCATAGTTATACGAAACAGATCCCCCATACCCGTGCTGGCGGGTGTCAGAAATATTGTTCAACGTACCGCCCCGGGTGGCAGTCCAGTTGTAGCCTATCGGGCCCTGTATCTGGTCATGCGCCGTTTGGCCCAGGCTTATGGCACTCGCCCGGAAACCCGTGGAGTTGATCTCGTTAAAAACATAACCACTGAGGTTATTTTTATCCCCCAAGGTTTTTACAAAGTTGATGGTGGAGCGATTGTATAAATTATACTTACGGTGATTGTAGTTATAAGACTCGGAAGAACCATTGTTCAAAAAAGAAGGCACAAAATTATCTGCGGTGCCGGATTCAAAAGCATAACTTAATAAATTACCAAGGCGTATACCTTCCACGATATCATATTGCAACTCCAGCGTAGTAGCCAGGTTGCCTGTTTTGTTCTGGTTCTTCACCCGTGAAGTGGCAAGGGCCGCACTATTCTCAGAGAACAAAGAGGGCGGCGGCAGCAGGGAAGATGTAGCCACACTTTGTGCCACACCGGTTTGCACCAATCCTACGCCGGAACCATTTTCTTTTTCACCCAGCGAACTGGTAAGATTCACCAGCATTTTAAAAGCAGTTGTAGGCTGGTACAAAGCATTCATCCCCAAAGAATATCTTTTAAACCCGGTGTTCTGCACGATGCCGTCCTCTGCATAATAATTCAGGTTGGTCTTATAGTTAAAAGTATTGTCACCCCCGCGGATACTTAAATTATGTGTCTGGTTAAAAGTGCTGCGAAAAAAATAATCCTGCCAGTTAGTGGAATTATTATAGAAAGGGTTTAAGCTGTCAGATAAAAACGGCGTATTATTGATCAGTGCCAATGCACCCCTCATCGAGGTGTCATAATTTAAGATCTGGTTGATCCGGAAATCACGCTCGGCCCTGCCACCCACTACCTGCCTCAACTGCGGCGGGCTTTTCACAAAGATGTTGGAAGAATATTGTACAATCGGCACTTTGGAATTTCCTCTCCTGGTCGTGATTAAAATTACGCCATAAGCACCCCTTGAACCGTACTGCGAAGTAGCGGCAGCATCTTTTAAAATATCAAACTGCTCAATATCCTCCGGCGGTATCAGCGATAACGGGCTGATACCCGGGCCGCCGCCCTGGAAGCCATACTCGTAGTTGGTATTCGCATCCACGGGCACACCATCGATCACGAACAAAGGGGAAGTGGGTGTAAGAAAACCATCCGCACTGATATTCACACTGGAAACACCCCGCAGGTTGATGGTACCCATTGCACCCGGGGAACCCGTATTGTTCTGCACATTAAGGCCCGCAACTTTGCCCTGCAATAATTCTGTAACATTGGAAACAGGGACGTCCTGGATGGCCCTGCCGCTTAGCACAGTGCTGGAACCTGTGGAGGTTTCCCTGCTTCTTGTTCGGAACCCCTGCACCACCACTTCCTTCATGGGATCACTGGCGGGCGCTATACTAACGTCGAAGCTGTTGTCATTGCCCACTGCAGTTTTACGGAAACTGGCAAAACTTGCATGTGAAAATACCAGTTCTGTACCTGCATCTACTGTTACAGAAAAAGCACCACCGGCGTCTGTTTTTGCAATAGCTTTTGGTGGCTTACCGGCAGATATCGTCACATCAGGCTTTACCGCTCCCGTGGACCTGTCCCGCACTACACCTTTTACCGTTATTTTATTTTGTGCAACACTTTCATTAGAAAAAGATGTAAGCAGAGCGAGCACAAAAATGAAAATCACATATCTCATTTTAACCAGTTTTAGTTTGATTAGTTTTTTTATTACAAATGGCTGCCTGTTCCTAGTCATTTATAAATTTTGGGTTATCTTTTTTAAAGGCGAATACGATCTCCCAATCCCCGGCCTCATACAGTGCAAAGTCTAACCCCAGCTCCGCGTCTTCCCGCTGGTTGCCAAAGCCGATCCTTGAATAGCCAAACCTGACCTTTGCCCTCCTGCCATCAGAAGAAGTATATTTTGTAGGCATTTCTATCAGCGGCACGGGGAAGGCCACTTTGTAGGTGACCCCGGTTGCGGTTTTTTGCATGTCAAATCCATGCAGGAGTTCTGCCCAGTTAGTATTGGCAAATAAGGCAGGGTTAATCGGGTTAAACAAAGTGTCCAGGAATTTAAAACTGATACTATTGCCAGCTGTTGTGCCTGCATTAAGTTTGCGGATATACACTTCTATATCACCACCACCCAGGTAACGCCCGCTGCTCAAACCTTTGATGCTTGAAATAACGGAAGGATTCACCCCGTTGGATAAAGGCTGCCCACTGATAGGGTTGTAATTAGAAGGTTCATACGGCCGTTCCCTGAAGGGCATCAGTTTAAGGTCCCTGTAAAAACGGCGCCCGCCGGAATTGGATAATTCTACATCAAACAGGTAGCCTGAATCAGGCTGAGGCCTTAAAAAGTTGCTGCGCCCTTCGCTCCATAAAGTAAAGGCCCCGGAGTGCGGACCGATCTCGAATATGGGACGGTATTGTATCTCACGTTTGGCTTCTATTTCTGCCAGGGTGCTCTCGTTGCCGGTATAAGCCGCTTTCCAGACTTTCACAGGGAACAGGTCTGTAAGTTCGGGGGCCGGGTCGCCGTTTCTCCTGCGTGGATTCACGATCTTAAAATCCGCCGGGTAGGTGGTACTCCCTTTAAAGAAGTTGCCGGTAAAAAAAGTGGTCCTGCCCAACACCGGTTGATAGCTGTCAATAACAAATTGTGAATCTCCTCCCACCGTTTCCCTTTCCACAGGTAAATATTTTTTGCAGGCAGCGATGGTACAGACCACCAAAGCACATAACATCATCCTCCTGTAAAAATAAAAGGCTGTTGTCGGGTTAATATTTTTCCTTGTTTTCATTTTATTAATTAAAATGTTTTGATAAATAATTTTTTTGAACCCCTACCTGCTGTTGATGAGCCTCACAAAATCGTCCCCGAAACCAAAGTCATGCCCGGGGGATAACAAATGCACCGTAGCATTACTGGTCCTGATATCCACGGTGATCGTGGGTACCCTTATCCAGTTGCGCACGAAAACGGAATTTTTAGGATCGCTGAATATAATGGTGGAGGGCCCCCCGTTTTCATAACCGGAAGCATTGGTGCGCTGCAGCTGCAGTTGCATGTTGTAATTATACCTGATGGAAACAAACAACCTTCCATCAGTTAAACTTTGAATATCTGCACTTGAGACGCGCTCCTTAAGGATATAGCGGCAAAAAAATGTGTCGAGTATTGCGGAGTCCATACTACTAAAGGACACGGCTGGTTTGGAAGGGATAGCATCCCGGCGCGCCTGGTTGATATTTTCCAATGCAATGGAAAAACTCCTGTTATTGATCGCAAAGATGGTAACCGGTTTATTGCTGATCGTATCAGCAATTCCTCCCAGCCGGTTAATGACCAGCAGCATTGAATCGTAGAGCCCG
>JAKFCK010000122.1:0-1731 GCA_036676685.1 Chitinophagaceae bacterium
TTTAGTAATAAATAACTGGCAGGAATTTTCCCGTACGAACCCGGTACACTCCGGCCACCGATAAAGATATCCAGATCACCATCGCCGTCTATATCGGCTGACCTGATACAACCGGCATTTACTGAAATCTTTGGAAGCTGTTCCGTGGCCCTTGTAAAAGTGCCTCCCCCATCATTCAAATAAATCCTGGGAGATAAAGTGTAAGCCCCGATCACATCTTCATTGCCACCTGAAGCTGCAAGCAGGTCCCTATCCCCGTCCCCATCTATATCGGCCAATTCTATGCCCACATTTTCATATTCCTTATCCAGCTCAAAAGATTCCTGGCGTGACTGGATAAATTTTCCTCCCCTGGTTTGCAGGAAAAGTCGTGTAGTATCCGATTTGGCTCCGCCCATAATAATATCCTCCAACCTATCTCCATTTACATCTCCCACCGCTAACTTAGGACCCTCAGTTGAAATCATTTTTGGGATCAAACGCTCCCTGTCAAAATCAATAAAGGCATTTTCATGGTGTGTATAATCACCCTGTAGGGTATTTGTTGTTATGTTTGTAAAAAGGGGCCCGGGGGTTACCGGCATACTGAACTTATCAGTTGCAGCGGCCTGGTTCAACGTCAGCTGCTGGTTGGATCCTATTGCTGTTAAAGTCTGTTTTCGAAGATCGGGCCAGGTCACCACCAGTGAATCCAGCCGGGTATGTTTACCCAACCCGATACAAAGCACAGGGTCTACACTGCTTTCGAAACCACGGGCAGGTTGTTGTTGCACAATGTAGAGGTTTGTTTTCGCATAGGCCTTCAATTCTGCGCCTGCCCCTATTGTATTTTTCCCCTCCCCTTTCAAAACCACGCGCAGGTAATTATTCCCTGTTTTTTTTTCTGTATTATTCCTGTAAACAAAACAGGGCATATTCACGTTGTTCACAACCAGGTCATAATCACCATCATTATCCAGGTCTCCATAAGCCGCTCCATTGCTAAAGGAGGCCTCTCCCAGCCCGAGCTCTTCAGCCTGGTTCTTAAACAGCAGGTTGGCCTGGTTCATAAGCCCGTAATTAGGGATGGGAGTTGATGGCAGTTTGTCCAGGAAAAGACCGAGATCAAATTTGCCAGACTCGCTTACTTTTCGCCGGGTTTCGGCATCCTGTAAAAAATCGATATAATCCTGGTTGGTAAGGTCTTTGAAAATACCATTGCTGACAAATATATCCTTCCACCCATCGTTATCAAAATCAAATATCAGGGCACCCCAGCTCCAGTCGGTAGCATTAACCCCCGATAATTCTGACACTTCAGAAAAGCTGGAATCCCCGTTGTTTAACTGTAGGCCATTGTGTAAAAATTGTTTGTGAAAGGAGCCCCTGACCTTTGAGTTGAAAAAATCAAAATCATCAAATCGGGTAGTGGTCTTTAACCGGGTATCACTCTCCGGCAGCATATCAGTACTAAAAATATCAACCAGTCCATCATTATTAATATCGCCGATATCGGCACCCATGCTGCTCTGGGAGGTATGCTGTATCCAGGAGTCGATCACTTCCCTAAAACTGCCGTCCTGATTATTGATATAGAGATAATCTTTTTCAAAAAAATCATTTGAGATATAAATGTCCGGCCACATATCCCCGTTTACATCACCCACGTTAACGCCTAAGCCAAAGCCGATAAGGCTGCCATAGATGCCGGCTTCTTCGCTTACATCCGTGAAAAGCGTGGCCATACTCCCC
>JAKFCK010000123.1:0-6591 GCA_036676685.1 Chitinophagaceae bacterium
CTCAAGAGATGTCCCTAATAAATCATTATAGGAGTATGTTTGGGTTTGACCATTTCCTATAGAAACTACTTTATCTTTTAAAATAAATAAACCAGTTTTATTTTGATATTTTTCGATATCTGTTGTATTTGGATCAAATACGAAAAGAGCATCTCCCTCTTCTTTTTGAATAGGTTGTTCAATATCAGCTTTTACCTGTAGCATGATACTGTCACCACTTGACCTGCGCTTATATGTCTCAGCTGTGTTATTGATTGTTTCGATCGGCTCAGTGTTTAACGGCACCGCCCCCCATGTCCTAAACATGGTATAATAAACGTATGCCCTTAATCCATAAACCTCCGCGAGGATCCTGGTTTTTTCAGCCTCCGGTAAGGGCGTTTGTGGTATGATCCTGATAACACTATTAAAGTTATAAATCAGATTATAGAAACCTGCCCAGTTACTAAAGGGTACATTCAGGGTACTGATGTTATGCCTGTATTGGTTTTGCAAACCGCCATCGACAGACTCCGTAAACAGGCCGTCTACCCAGATATCGGAACGCATTTCTCCTAACTGGAAAAAAGTGCCGGTATACGACCGGAATAAACCATACACCCCGTGATACAAGGTCCTGGCTGCATTCGGATCCGTTAACGCCTTGTCTTTGCTGATTGTATCCTGTGGTACTACTTCATCCAGTTTTTTTGTGCAGGACAGAACGCCCAGCAACAGGAAGAGCGCCCCGGTTATCACAAATAGTTTATTATATTTCATTTCAATAAGTTTTTAAGTTGATAAACGATTATAAAATTACCCTTGCACCAATGGTAAGCCTTTTGGGCAATGGAAATTTACCCTGGTCAACTCCTCCAACTTCGGGGAAGTTGCCGCTATATCCTGAGAAATAAACGAGGTTACTTCCCGTAACGTTTACACTCAGTCCTTTTAACCTGTTGCCAAGATATTTACCGAGAATCTGTGGAGAAAGGTCATACGCCATGGTGAGTTCGCGGAGCATTACATAATCGCCTTTTTCCCATAGGTTGGCTGCAGGATTATTCCCGCTGGCATCCGTTGCAAAGTTTCTACCCTGGTTTGCCCAGTAGTACCTTGGCAATGTGCCGGTAGTGTTCGTTGGAGACCATGTATTGAGCACTTCAGTTGTTGAATTCTGGGAGCCCTGTACCTGGTTCAATCCTCTTACGATTTCGTTATTCAGGATAACAAAACCAAGACCATAGTCAAACCCTGCATATAACCGAAGACCTTTGAAGGAACTGCTGATATTAAAACCACCGATATGCTGTGGTGTGGTGCGGCCTACTTTTACAAACTGGCGGCTATCAATGGTATCATTTTTATTTACCTGGTGCCATTGGGCATCCCCTAGTTGTTTTATTTTTTTATTAGTATATGGTAAGAAGGCATTATACACGGCGGCATCCTTTGCCATGCTGGCAGCATCTGTGTAGATACCATCCCACTTCGGTGCCCATACTTCATCCAGGCCGATCCGCTCGCCTTCCACTAACCCGTTTACATACATTTGTTTGCCCGGGTTGTTGGGATCCCACACAAAGAACCCATTTGACCTGTTACCAGGAAGGCCGTTAAAAGGAAGTTTTTTTGCATAGCTCTTAACATGATAATAATTAAACCCGGCTTCCAGGCTAAAGCCATTTGCTTTTTTAGGTTCAATGATCTTTGCATTCACTGCAAGCTCCACTCCCTTGTTTTGTAATTGTCCAAGGTTGGTGGTAAAACTTCCAAACCCTGTTTGGGAGGATATCCCCAGGCCCGCAAGCTTATCAAATACATTGCGTACAAAATAATCGAAATTCAGCATGACCCTGTTATCAATGAAGCCCATATCAACACCGAGGTTCAAACTGTTTGTCCTCTCCCATCTTACATCAGAATTGATATAAGAACCTACGTAAGTACCACCAAACCCATTATAAGTACCGGCATTGTTATACACCTGCGATGTGGCAAAGAAACCTAATGAGCTAACGTTACCGTTTACCCCGTAACTCAGCCTTGGCTTCACAGTGCTTATATATTTGGAAACCCCGGAGCCTTTATAAAAATTTTCGTTGTGCAGGTTCCAGCCCACAGACACACCGGGAAAGGTGCCATAATAATTTCCTTTTTTCAGCCTGCTTGATCCATCCACACGTATCACACCTGTAAGCAGGTACCTGTTATCGTAAGCATAATTTACTCTTCCGATTGCTGATGCTATTCTTTCCCATTGGTTAAAATTAGAGGAAGCTCCCGCAGGGTTGATTATAGTAGTGCCCTGCAAACCCGGAGGTGTAGAGGCCGTCAGCCATGGTACCAGGTCTGTTGGTGCCCCCTGCGAAAAACCAGAGTTGACATAATTTTTATAATCATAAAATTCACCACCAGCCAATGCGGTTACATTATGCCCTTTGAAATTTTTATTGAACTGTAAAAAAGCGTTCGTGGTGTATTGTATGATTTTGGTATTGTTGAAGCTCGCGGGCCTGTTGGTATTAAATGCACCACCATTACCCTGCTGGTAGGCTTTCGTAAAAAAGTTATTATTGGTATATTGGTAATATCCTGAACCGCTGGCCAATATTTTCAAAAATGGCAGCACGGTATATTCAAGATTAAGCCCACCCAAAAAACGTTGCTGATTCGTATTGTTATTAGTCAGCGTACTCCAGTACTTGGGGTTGCCCAGCGTTACATCATTGGGACCAGGCAATATCGCACCAGAGGTATCATTCACATACCTTACTGTTGGTGCAACTCCTACAAACCGCTGCATCAAACCACCGGCTGCGCCGCCTTCAGGATCCACTCCGCCAAATTGGCCATAAGGTAAAGCCTGCTCTACATTATAGGCTGCAATGTTTGTCGTGATCTTCAGGTTCTTGTTCACATTAAGCCCGCCGTTAAAATTCATATTCAACCGCTTCAGCAATGAACCGATAATAATTCCATTATCTTTTATTGTGCCGACGGACAGGGAAAATGCGCCCTGGTCATTGGCACCGGAAAAATTGACATTATGTTCATTGGTATTTACCTGCTGAAGGATCATGGCTTCCCTTTCTTTTGCAGTGAGATCAGTAAAAATGATACTATCTATTACGGAAGGATTGAAAGGATTAGGATCAACCAATAATCTCCACCTCGGATCACTCAACAACTGGCGATTCTGGTTATTCAAAAGTTGCGTGGTATACAATCCCTCTGCTGATCTCCATCCGGGACTAACAGCCCAGCCCCATGATCCGGCAAGTTGGCCCCTGTCTGTGTTCATCGCATTGGTATTGTTGTCCAGGGAGTCTCCGCGAAAGCGGGACTGGATACCGAGCCGGTTCATACGAATATAGTCCGATGCACTCAGGTATTCAGATGAGTTAGGACGTATAAAATTGGTGGTATGGCTAAAATTATAGGTAACCTGGGTTTTACCTTTTTTACCTTTTTTGGAAGTCACCAGCACAACGCCGTTTGCAGCCCGGGCGCCATAGATTGCGGAGGTCGCTGCATCTTTAAGGACATCGATAGATTCCACATCATTGATGTCTATTCCGTATAACGACGGCACTATAACGCCATCAACGATAAACAAAGGTGAACCTCCCCCGCCAAACTCAGTACCACCCCGGAATGATATAGAGGGCGTGGTTCCCGGCTGACCGGTACGTTGCTGAACCCGTAGACCAGGAACAGTACCCTGAAGCACGGTTGCCACATTTGAAGAAGGACTATGCTCAAAGGCTTTGGTATTCACCGTAGCCACAGCACCGGTGACCTCTTTCCTTTTTTGCGTACCATAACCGGTAACAATAATGGCATCCAGGTCACTTACTCTGGGTTCCAGCGACATATCAATGTCAGAACTGCTACCCACCCTCACTTCCCGCATGGCGAAGCCGGTAAAAGTGAAAATAAGTACATCCCCTTCCGTAGCATTAATAGAATAAATACCATTAGCATCGGTTTGTGTGGTCGTTTTGCCTTTAAGGCTAACAGTCACACCCGCCAGAGGTTTTGCATCCTCCGAAGAAATTACTTTACCGGTGATGGTCCGGGTTTGTGACCAGGCGGTCATGGTGGTGAGAAAGAGAACAACCATTAGCCCAACTTTCATGCAAGCAACTTTCATTTTTTTTGATTTAGCTTTTAGTATTATGTATGACATAATAAAAGTAGTAAGTTTGCCCATATAAAAAAAATTATATTCCGAAAATCTTTCAGGGAATTTTTAATCTATTGATTTTCAGATATAAATTTTTGAAATATTTTTTAAAATCATTTCTGCTGTTGATTAATTAATTTTGATTAAGTCATACATTATGGAAAATACTTCGTTGCAGCCCAATTTTAAATCTGTAGATACCAGTTCCCTGGTTGATCGCGTGGAAGCCAACCTTGTTGAGCTACTGCAGGAGCGCAAACTTTCTATTGGGGACAGCATCCCTACCGAAATGGAACTAACGGCCGCGTTAGGAGTGAGCAGAACCGTGATCAGGGAGGCGCTGTTGCGGTTACGAATGATGGGCCTGATAGAAAGTAAAAAGAAAAAAGGCGCTGTGATCACAAGCCCGGATCTCTTTGCCATCCTTGGCAAAAGCATGAATCCACACATTCTCGACCAGGCTACCCTCAAAGAAATTTTTGAATTACGCCTCGTATTGGAGATCGGTATGGCAGACTTACTTTTTCACCGTGTGACAAAAGAAGACATTAAAGCTTTGCATGAAATAGTCGCTGATGAACCGCCTGCTTCGCAGTTTCTCCTTTTCAATATAGAACACGAGATTGCCTTCCACGGAAAGTTGTATGAAATAACCGGGAACGAAACGCTGAAGAAATTCCAGAAAATGTTATTGCCGGTTTTTGATTACGTACATAAGAGTGGCTTGCTTAAAAAACAAACCGTGTTGAAAATGTTTGTCTCACATAAAGAACTGGTAGATATCCTTGAACACGGTACACCGGAGCAGTTCAGGAACGGTATGCGGAACCATTTGGAAAATCACTTTGCCCGGCTGTTTGATTGATCGTTTTATTTCTCATTGCGGGTTTAGGAGTTGCGGGTTGCCTATTGACTGATTGCCCATTGACCCATTGACCCATTGACCCATTGACTTATTGACTTATTGACTTATTGCCTATTGCCTATTGCCAATTGCCTTCGGCGCCTCCACAAAAGTAAACATCCACTTCACCGGGTTCTGCCAGTCACTACCTTTAAAACTCCCTACCGGCGCTTTTATTAAAACGGTATTCCAACCCTTTTTCAATAAAATCTTTACCGGTTCCCTGTATTCGTACCCTTCATCTGTCAAGGGAATTTCTGAGTGGCCCTTCTGCCCTCCGCGTTGCCATACCGGCGGTTCGATTAATTTACCGTTTACCCATACCGCACTTTGTTTATGATCCCAAGCTCCCGCAGGTAATGAGTGGGTGGCTGGTGAGCGGGAGAGGTTGTTGAATCCGATCCAATAATTGGCGGTCCTGGTATCATCGCTCCAGATCTTTTGCGTGGCGTACCAGGTACTGTTTTCTCTGGGATCTGTAAGCACTGCTTTCACCAAAGGAGCCCACCAGTGTTTTAAAACGATCGTGCCACCCGTCACTTCCAATGTTGGTTGTTGCCGGCTTTCATCAAAACCTTTTTCTTCGGGTGAGAATTTTTTATTGAGGATACCCGCATTATCATACGGGCCATACAATTTCCATTGAGATGCCGATTGTTTCGTATAGGGAAAGGATAAATTGTTGAAATATTGCTGCTGGTGATCGAGCAGTTTATTTTCGAACGCTGCAAAATCCCTTGCCAGGTGAGCATCAGTGTTGTTAGTGACCCAACCTTTATGCCCGCCACCGTTCCAGCTTCTTTCTGCAAAGCTGATCATCCCCGGGTATACCGCATTCATGTCTAGAATATCCGCTTCATTCGCCGCCGCCCTATCATGCCATACGCACAGCGTAGCACCCAAGGCTTGCGCATCGCCTTTGTCCTTATCACATAACTGCCGGTTAAATATCGTGGTGATCGCTTCCAGCGGATCCATATGATTGAGGTACAAATGCCTGCTGTCAATGTATTTCAATGAATCATTGGAAGCTATTTTTCCATTATCGTCCATCCATAACTGGCGAATAGTGCTTGTATTAAAGTTTCCTCCCGGCTCCCAGCCGATCACTTTTTTGCCAAGGCCCTGGAGCAGCGCTGTTACCTCGGGTACAAAATTTTTGTTGCTGATTTTTACTTCATCAGCTCCAATGTGGAAATAAGGCAGATCATAGGTCTCACCAAACTTCTTTAGAATGTTTTTCACCACGGCAAGGCCACTGTCGCTTTGCATATCAACACCCATTGCCCTTTTAAAAGCAGCACTATGGCCCGGCATATCAATCTCGGGCACGAGTGTTATATATCTTTCTTTGCAATAACTGATCAGTTCTTTCATTTCCGCTTCGGTATAATACATCCCTTTGTTCCGCAACATCGTTTCCGGCGTTGTCAACTGCGGGTATTGTTTTATGGCAAGGCGCCATGCGATGTCCTCGGTGAAATGAAAATGAAATATGTTGAGTTTATAACGGCTCATC